>JBAQUQ010000348.1:0-5657 GCA_049297615.1 Burkholderiaceae bacterium | reverse complement strand
GTTCGGCGGCGGCTTCGGCGGCGCCGGCTCGGTGACCTACGGGCCGGTCGCCGCGGCCGGCAGCGTGCTCGGCGCGCGTGTCATGTCGGTGATGCCCGATCCGCAAATCGCCGAACTGCGCGGCGCCGACGCGATGCTGCTGCACCACAAGTGGGGAACGAACGGCATCGTGCTCGAGCTCGAGGTGGCGCTCGCGCCGGCCTTGCCGTGGCTGGAGATGATCGCCACCTTCGAGTCCTTCGACGCCGGCCTGGACTTCTGCCGTTTGCTGCACGCCGAGTCCCCCGGCATCGTGAAAAAGCAACTCGCCTTCATGGCTGCGCCGATTCCGCAGTACTTCACGACGCTCGCCGAGCACCTGCCGCAGGGCTGCCACGCCGCCTTGATGCTGGTGGTGGAATCGTCCGAGGCGGCGGTGCGCGAGCTCGTCGCGGCGCATGAAGGCACGGTCACCTACCGCAAGGACATGGCGCAGGTGAAGGCAGCGAACCGCACCCTCATCGAATACTGCTGGAACCACACCACCTTGCAGGCCTTGAAGGTCGACAAAAGCCTCACCTATATCCAGAGCCGCTTCGACCCGGCGCGCTGCCTCGAGCAGGTGCGCGCCCTGGAGCGCGCCCTCGCGCCCGAGGTGATGATGCACGTCGAGTTCATCCGCCTGACGAACGGCGCGCACACCTGCAGCGGCCTGCAGATCGTGCGCTTCACGAGCGAAGAGCGGCTCGAGCAAATCATGCAGATCTACCGCGACCACGGCGCGACCATCAACAACCCGCATGTGCACATCCTCGAGGACGGCGGCAAGCTGCGCGACATGGACCGCTCTGCCGTGTCGGCAGCGCAGCGATTGGCCAGCGACGCCGCGCTGGCGATGAAGCAGCGCTTCGACCCGCAGGGCTTGCTCAACCCGGGCAAGTTGCGCTCCTGGACGGCCTGACCCCGGGGCTGCGCATCATGCTCGTCACGCGTCAACCGGTGTTGCGCCGCTTCTGGCACGCCGTGATGCCGCTCGCGCTGTTGCAGCAAGGGCAGCCGCAGCCCTTCACCTTGCTCGGCGAAGACATCGTGCTCTTCCTGGATGCCAACGGCCAGCCTGCGGCGCTGCAGAACCGCTGCTGCCACCGCACGGCCAGGCTGAGCAAGGGACGCTGCGTCGACGGCACGCTGGAGTGCGGCTATGACGGCCGGACCTATGACGCAGCAGGCCGCGTCATCCGCATCCCGCAATACGAGCCCGAGCGGCCCATCCCCGCCGAGTACCGCACGCCTGCCTTTCGCTGCGTCGCGCGTTATGGCTACGCCTGGGTGGCGCTGGCCGAACCGATCGCGCCCATCCCCGATGTTCCCGAGTTCGGCGCTCCCGGTTGGCGCACGATCTTCCAGTTCTACGAGCCGTGGGCGACGAGTCCGCTGCGCGTGCCAGGAGCGTGTCGGGCACTGGGTCGGGCCCGCGTTGGGCCTGTTTCGGGGCGCAGGCTAGACGCAAATGCTCGCCGTGCCGGGCGGCACGGCGAGCATTTGCAACGACGCATGCGCCCCGAAACAGACCCAACCCGAAGGGCCGGGGCGAGTCGCGGCGTCATGCGTCGTTGCCGGCTCCTTGTGTGGCCCGCCACACGGCGTCGCCGACGCCTAGCCTGGCGCCGCGATTCGCCCCGGCGCGGGCCCGACCCAGTGCCCGACAGGCTCCCAGCGAACAGCTTCGACAACGCGCATTTCAGCTTCGTGCACGGCGCCACCTTCGGCGTGGCGGCGCAACCCCAACCGAGCGCTTATCGATTCGTCGAGCACGAGGGCGGCTTCTACGCCGAGACCGTGATCGCCCCGATCAATCCCGTCGCCTTCCAGCGCGTCAGCGGGAGCACCGAAGCGATCACGCAGCGCCACATGCGCAATGCCTACTACCTGCCGTTCTCGCGGCGCCTGGACATCGAATACCCCAGCGGCGTGCGCCACGTCATCGTCAACTGCTTCACGCCGATCGACGACGGCAAGCTGCAGCTCTGCCAATGGCTGTTCCGCAACGACCGCGAAGAAGACTGCCCGGCGCAGCTGCTCATCGATTTCGACCATGTGATCACGCGCGAAGACAAAGACATTCTCGAATCGACCGACCCGAATGCCTTGGTCGACACGCGCCGCCGCGGCGTGGAGTTCTCGATGGACTCGGACCGCCCCGGCATGCTCATCCGCAAGCAGCTGATGCAGCTGCTGGCTGCGCACGGCGAGGCTGAAGTCTGGTCGGCTGCGGCGCCGCCGCTTTCGAACGTGGAGGACGCGCTGTCTGCACCGCTTCAGATTCCGAGGTAAATCCGGCCATCGACATGGCGCACCTGGCCGGCGGTGAAGCGCGCCGCGTCGCCGGCGAGAAACACGGCGGACTGTTCCACATGCTCTGCCGTGCCGCGCCGGCCGAGCAGGGCCCGCTGCGCCGCGTGGAGTTTCGGCGCGGCCGATGAGTGCCTTGGCCCCCCGCGTTCGGGTGGCGGGCCATGCTGGCAGGTCAAGGGCTTGCGGCAGATCAATGATCGATCGCTGCAGGGCGAAGCTAATGCTGTTCACGACCCCGGTGTGAGGCCTTCGATCAACGTGACTGTTGCCTGAAGGGTGGCCGCGCACCGGGAAGACCGGCCCGTCACTCCCAGGAACGCCCCATGGCCCATGCTGAACTCGAGCGCATTGCTGGCACGCTTCGCAGATTCGCCTTCCCGAAGAAGTTTGCCGTCGAGTTGTGCGCCCAGTGCAATCTCGCCTGTTCGATGTGCCACCATCCGCAGATGAAGCGCCCCAAGGGCGTGATGCCTTTCGAGCTCTGGCGCAAGTGCGCGGACGAAATCGCCGCGACCGCACCCGACACGGAGTGCTGGTTCTCATTCTGCGGCGAACCGCTGCTCGAACCCGAGTTGCTGATTCGCTGTCTGCGTTACGGTCGCGCGGTCGGCCTGCAGTCGCTCAACGTCAACACCAATGGCATGTTGCTGACCCAGGAACTCGACAACGCGCTGCTCGACTCCGGCGTGCACCTGGTCGTGTTCGGGATCGATGGTTTCTCCAAGGCGTCCTTCGAGAAGTACCGCGTCAAGGCCGATCGCGACACGGTCTATGCCAACGCCGAGCGCCTGCTGGCGCGGCGCGACGAGCGCAGGCTGCCGGTGGCGATCCAGGCGCAATTCATCGTGATGGACGACAACGCACAGGAGGTCGACGCCTACAAGGCGCACTGGCTGGCCCGTAACGCCGTGGTCAAGGTGCGGCGCCAACTCAGCTGGGGCGGCAAGTTCGGCACGGGCCTGGCGATTGCAGCCGAGAACCGGATCCCATGCCCTTGGGCCATCACGATGATGCATGTGTTCTGGGACGGACGGGTTCCGCGCTGCCCTGGAGACACCGAAGGCGAAGAGGGCGCCGGCAACGCGTGGCACGCGTCGCTGGCCGACCTCTGGGGCCGACTGGGCAACTATCGGGACCTGCACCTCGCTCGGAATTTCGATGAGCTGCCGCAGCGCTGCCACGCCTGCACCGACTGGATGACGGGCGCGGCCGAACGCGTACGCCCCGAGTCGCAGGCAGTGCCCGTCGAGCCCGTCTGCCAGCGCGCATGAGCGGGCCGCGATGAAGACCCTGGTCCTCTGCGGAGTCGGCAACGGCGAGGGCATCCGCCTGGCCCTGACCATCAACCGAGCAGGGCCCCGGTGGCAGCGCATCGTGCTGCTCGACGACGATCCGAGCAAACACGGGACGACTCGGCTGGGACTCGAAGTGGCGGGACCCTTCAGCGTCTTGGCGACGCTCGATGCAAGCTGCTGCGAGGTCGCCAACCTTGTCACGCGAACGACGCAGGGGCGTGCCAACGCGCAGCGCAAGATCGCGCAGCACGGCGTGCCGTTTACATCGCTGATCCACCCGGGCGTCGATCTCTTCGGGGCCGAGGTGGCCGCCGACGTGACCATCTATCAGAACGCATCGATCGGCGCCGAGGCGAGCATCGGCGCGTCGTCGGTGGTGTTGATCGGTGCGGTGGTCGGCCACGGCGCACGCGTCGGCGACGGCTGCGTCATTGCGCCCAATTCGGTCATCAACGCCCGCGTCGTGCTCGGCGAGCGGGTCTATATCGGCTCCAACGCCAGCGTCCTGCCCGACCTGACGATTGGCCAGGCAGCCACGATCGGCGCCAATAGCCTGGTCTACGCCAATGTGCCGGCGGGTGCGACCGCGGTGGGCGTACCGGCGCAGATCCTGGATGCGGCGCCAGTGCACGCGTTCACGGGCGACACCGCAGTCGAGGTGGCGCCGCCCGACTTTGCCGGCAGCTCGCGGGCTGGTGGTGCCGCCGCAGCCAGCGCGGACGCCGAGGCAAGCGTGGCGCGAGCGCTGCAGCAACTGCTGGGCCTCGGCACCGTTGAGCGCAACAGCAACTTCTTCGATCTCGGCTGCACGTCCCTGAAGGCGCTCGAGCTTTGCCAGCAGCTGCGCAGTGCCGTTGGCCGGGAACTGCAGGTCGTCGATGTCTACCGCTACCCGACCGTGCAGGCTCTGGCGACATTCCTCGCCGGGGGTGATCCGGGCGCGTCGGGTATGCGACAGGCGCAACAGCGCGCCGGCTTGCGGCGTCAGGCGCGCCTGCGACTGTGAAGCGGCTGCGCATCCTGATCACCGGGTCCGCGGGCCTGATCGGTGCCGCGCTGCGTCAGGCCCTGGTCGTCGCCGGCCATCGGGTGGTCGGGCTCGACCTGCGCGCAGGTGGCGCGGAGACGGGCAACGTGCGCGATCGGGTGCGTGTTCGCGCGGCCGTGCAGAACTGCGATGGTGTAGTGCACCTGGCGGCTGTATCACGCGTGGTTTGGGCCGAGCGCAACCCGTCCCTGTGCTGGGACACCAACGTCCGCGGCATCGCCAATGTCATCAATGCCGCCGAGCGACAGGCCGCGCCGCCCTGGTTGCTCTTCGCGAGCAGCCGCGAGGTCTACGGCGAGGCTCAGAGCCTGCCCGTGACCGAGTGCGCGCCCTTGTGTCCGGTCAATGTCTATGCCAGGAGCAAGGTCGAGGGCGAAGCGCTCGTCGCAGCTGCGGCCAGGCGCGGGCTGCGGGCTGCAGTCGTTCGGCTGTCCAATGTGTATGGGCGCACCACCGACCACGCCGACCGCGTGGTTCCGGCCTTTGCGCTGGCCGCCGCGTTCGGCGAAGCGATTCGGGTCGAGGGCGGCGATAACGTCTTCGACTTCACCCACCTCGATGATGTCGTGCGCGGGCTGCTTTCCGTTATCGATCGGCTGGCGCCTGCTCGCGCGCCAGCCCTGCCACCGATCCACCTCGTCAGCGGCCAGGCCCATTCGCTCGGTCAACTGGCCGCGCTGGCCAATGCACTCGGAGGTGGGCGTTCGCGCATCTTCGACGCACCGCCGCGGCGCTTCGACGTGGCGAAGTTCTACGGCTGCGGTTCACGCGCGCGCGACTTGCTCGGTTGGGCGCCGCGCATCACGCTGGCCCTGGGCCTGGCACGGCTCATCGGTGAATTTCGGGCCGCGGCGGGCGTCGACGCGTCGCTGCCGGCGAGGGCTGACTTACGCCCGCCCTCCGGCAATGCGGCGAACGCTTGTGCCCGTGGGCAAGGGACCGAGGAATCGCGCTGCGCGCCTCCACGCGCAGGGCCCACC
>JBAQUQ010000347.1:0-3650 GCA_049297615.1 Burkholderiaceae bacterium | reverse complement strand
GTCTGGCGCGATGCCCTGGCCTCGATCATGGCCCTGGGCGATGGCAGCGCGGGCCCGGCGCGCGCGCGCAACAAGGCCGAGGCAGACCGCCTGATCTGGGTGCTCAGCGCGGGCGAGGACGGCCGCATCGAGAGCATCGAGCCCATGGAGCAAAAGGCCGGTGTGCGCGGCTTGGGCAAGCCCAAAGCCGTCGCCCTGGCTGCCCTGGTCAAGCGCAAAGACCTGCCCACCCACGACGCCGCCCTGCTGCGCGCCGCGCAGCGCACCGACTACGGCTATCAGTTGCTGCTCGACGTCGTGATCGCCGCCCCGGCGCTGGTGCGCCACCCCTTTGTCGCGTGGGCGCGCGACCCCACCCGGTTCATCGAAGTCAGCGAGGGCCTGCCCGCGCTCGAGATCATGACTCAGGGCGAGCACATCGGTTTTCGCCTGCTCGATCCGATTCACCATGCCAAGCACAAGCAAGAAGACAACGAAGACTATCCGCAGCGCTGGCGCGACCAGCGCCTGAGGCGGCGCAGCGTCATGTTGCTCGCCGACGGGGCGACGCACGCCCGGCTGGTACGCCTTACGCCCGCGCAGTTGCGCGTTGCCGAACTCGTTTCGCAGGGCTGGAAAGTGCCGGTCGCGGCGCGAACCGAGCTTGACGCCGCGCTGCGCGTCCTGGCGGCGCACTTCCAGGTCGCGAGCGACGCCGAAGCGGGCCATGAAGTCGCCCCCAGCACCGTGTTGCGCGCCGAACTCACGCCCCAGGGCAGCGGCCTAGCCCTGTGTCTGCTGGCCGCGCCGTTCGGCGACTTCGGCCCGCGCCTGCCTCCTGGCACCGGGCGCGAGCGCGTCACGACGGTGCACCAGGGCGTGACGCTGTCGACCAGGCGCGACCTGGCGCGCGAACGCGGCGCCGTCGTGAAGCTTCTGGAAACGCTCGACTTTATCGACGACAGCGGCCATGAATGGCTGCTGGACCAGCCCCAGCACGCGCTCGCCGCGGTGGAAGGCTTGAGCCGCCTGACCGAGTGCATCGTCACCGAATGGCCCAAGGGCAAGCCGATGCGCGTGCGCAGCGTGCCCGACGCGGCCGTCAAGCTTCGCGCCAGCTCGAAAGGCGAGTGGTTGGAGCTCGACGGCGAACTCGAACTCGACGGCGGCGAAGTGCTGCGCCTGCGCCAGCTACTCGACCTGGCGCAGGCCAGCAAAAGCCGCTATGTGGCGCTGGGCGAAGGCGACTTCCTGGCGCTGGGCGAGGCGCTGCGCCAGCAGCTCAGCGACCTCGCCGCACTGGCGCAGGCGCACAAAGGCGGCCAGCGCCTGTCCGGCGTGGCGGCGCTGGCCTGGGAAGCCAGCGGCAGCACGCTCACGCTCGAAGGCGACAGCGTCTGGCGCAAACGCAGTCAGGCCTGGGCCCAGGCGCAGGCTCGCAACTTCGAACCCCCGCCGAGCCTGGACGCCGAGCTGCGCGACTACCAGCTCGAAGGCTACCACTGGCTGATGCGCCTGGGCGCGAGCGGTTTCGGCGCCGTGCTCGCCGACGACATGGGCCTGGGCAAAACGGTGCAGACCCTGGCCCTGCTCTTGCAGCGCGCCGCGCAAGGGCCGGCGCTCGTGGTCGCGCCGACCTCGGTGTGCGGCAACTGGCTGCTCGAAGCGGCGCGTTTCGCGCCGGGCCTGCAAGTCGAGTTGTATGGCGACGTCTTGCTCGGCGATGAAGCCGAGGCTGAGTTTGTCGACGACGCCGATGCGGCCGAGCCGGCACCGCAGGATGCCCCGGGTGGCGCCGACGGCGGCGCCGCGGAAGCGAGCGCCGTGCGAGCCAATGGCGACACACCGCGCCGCGTCGCGCGTCAGCGCCAGGTGCGCGGCCTCGCGTCCGGCCAGGTTCTGGTCTGCTCCTACTCCCTGTTGCAGATCGACGCCGACATCCTGACCGCCGCGCCTTGGCACAGCGTTGTTCTGGACGAAGCGCAAGCGATCAAGAATCCGGCCACGCGCCGCGCCAGAGCGGCGCTGGCGCTGCGGGGCGAATTCAAACTCGCGCTCACCGGAACGCCGATCGAAAACCGCCTCGGCGAACTCTGGTCGATCATGGGCTTCTGCAACCCCGGTTTGTTGGGCAGCGCCGAACAGTTCGCGCGCGCCTTCGTCGGCCCGATCGAGCGCGAAGACGACCCACACCTCAAGGCGGCAGCGTCAAGGCGTCTGCGGCGCCTGCTATCGCCCTTCCTGTTGCGCCGCACCAAGGCCCAGGTGCTGAGTGATCTGCCGCCGCGCACCGAGATCGTCCACGAGGTGGTTCCAGGAGCCAAGGAACGCGCCCTGCTCGAAGCGCTGCGCCAGCAAGCTGAATCGAGTGTGGCGCAGGCGATCTCGGCGAATGCGGCAGGCGGCGCAGCCAGGGAAGGCCAGAACCAGTTTCACGTGCTCGCCGCGCTGACCCGGCTGCGCCGTGCCGCATGCGACCCGCGCCTGGTGGCGCCCGAGTTGGGCATCGTCGGTGCCAAGGTGCAGGAGTTCGAGCGCCTGGCCGCCGAGCTCGTGGCAGGGCGCCACAAGGCCTTGGTGTTCAGCCAGTTCACCGATTTCCTGGCCCTGCTGCGCGAGCGGCTCGATCTGGCAGGCCTGACCTACCAGTACCTCGACGGCAGCACACCTGCTGCGGAGCGAACCAAGCGCGTCGCGGCATTCCAGGCAGGCGCGAGCGACCTGTTCCTGATCAGCCTGAAGGCTGGTGGCTTCGGCCTGAACCTGACCCTGGCCGACTACGTGATCATCACCGACCCCTGGTGGAACCCCGCCACCGAAGACCAGGCCAGCTCGCGTGCCCACCGCATCGGCCAATTGCGGCCGGTGACGGTGTACCGCCTCGTCACGCAGGGCTCGATCGAAGAAAAGATCGTGCGCCTGCACCACAGCAAGCGCGACCTGGCCGATGGCATCCTGAGCGGGCAGGACGCTGCCACGCCACTGGACGCTGGGCAGTTGATGGAGTTGTTGCGCGGCGCGTGATGAGGCCGGGTTTCAACCGCGTACGGGCTCGATCGCGATACGCCACGCCTGGCCTTCGAGGCCGCGTGCGCGCAGTTGCCCGCAGCCGGCATCCACATCCTGCCCCGCCGATTGGCGCAGCCGTGTCAGGATGCCGCGACGGTTCAGCCCGAGTGCCATGTGGTCGGCACGCTCCCTGCTGGGGCGGCGAAACCCGAGCCCCTGGACGGCGTTGTAGGGAATCAGATTCATCATCGCGTACTTGCCGCGCAGCAGGGCGACGATGCCCTCGAGTTCATCGTCGCCGTCGTTCACGCCTTCGAGCAAGGTCCACTGGTATTGGATCGGATAGCCCGTCGCACGCGCATAACGTTCGCCCCACTCCACCAGTTCGGCCGGCGCGATGCGCGGTGCGCGCGGCAACAGTTGCGCACGCAGCTCGGCGCGTGTGGAATGCAGCGACAGCGCCAGCGCAGGTTTGACGCGGCCCTGCGGCAGTCGCTCGAAGACGCGCGCGTCGCCCACCGTGGAGAACACCAGTTTCTTGTGGCCGATGTCGGCGTCGACGCCGAGCAGATCGATCGCCTCGAGCACGTTGTCGAGGTTGTGCGCAGGCTCGCCCATGCCCATGAACACCACCTTGCGCACGCTTCGCAAGCCGCGCGCCA
>JBAQUQ010000346.1:0-2868 GCA_049297615.1 Burkholderiaceae bacterium | reverse complement strand
CATCAGGCGCGCCATCGCGGCGTTGTCGGCGCCCAGCGCACGCGCGACCAGGGAGTCCGAAGACGCCGGCGCGGCCATCACGCGGCGCCGGATTGCAGACGCTGCGCCATCTGCTTGAAGACTTCGCGATCGTCGACGACCCGGCGGGCCTTGAAATCGGTGCGCGCATAGGTGCCGGGCTGGACCACCTCGACCAGGGTGCGCAGGCCGAGCATCGACTGCACCGAATTGGCGACTTGCGCGCGGAACGACTCCAAGGCGAGCGCCCCCTGGGCGGCCAGCTCCGCATTGGCTTCCACGCGCAGCAGCAGTTCGTCCATGGTGCCGTCGCGGCTGATCACGATGCGATGCTCGCCGCCGTAGTCGGAGAGCTTGCTCAGCGCAGCGTCGATCTCGCTCGGATAGACGTTCTCGCCGCGAATCGTGAACATGTCGTCGATGCGGCCGAAGATTCCCTGCGGCAGACTGGGATAGGTTCGCCCGCACGCGGTAGCCTCATGGCTCCACAGCGCAAGGTCGCCCGAGACGAGCCGGATCATCGGCTGTGACGTGCGTTCGAGATGGGTATAGACCGGCGTTCCACGCTGGCCGTAGGGCACGCGCTCGAAGGTGGCGGGATCGCACACCTCGGTATAGCAGACGTCCTGCCAGCACAGCATTCCCAGCGACGACTCGGCCGATGCCGCGACGTTCATGAACGGCGACATCTCGGCCATCGACCCGCAGTCCAGGACTGCGGCGCGATACGCGTCTTGGATGCGGTTCCGCACGCCCGGCACCGAAGCGCCGGGCTCACCCGAGAAGAACATGCGCTCGATGCCGAAGTCGGCGGCGCTCAAACCTTCGCTCGCCGCCGTCTCGGCCAGGTACAGCGCGTACGAGGGCGTGCTGTAGAACGCGCTGGGGCGCATCATGCTCATCCACTGCACCGCGCGCGCCGACATCCCCGGCGCGCCCGCACCGAAGGGGAAGGCCTTCGCGCCCAGGCGCTCCGCACCCGCGAGCACGCCCCAGCTGCCCATGTACAGGCTGAAGATGGCGGCGATGAAGAGGGTGTCGCCCGGCCGAACGCCCATGCCCCACATGATGCGCGCGTGGGCGTTGGCGATGTGGTTCCAGTCGTCACGGCCGATCGCGAACGCCGTCGGGCGGCCCGTCGTCCCCGAGGTGCCGTGGATGTGGAAGACCTCGCTCTCGGGGACGCACAGGTAGTCGCCGAAGGGCGGCGCTCGGTGCTGAGCAGCGCGCAGGTCGGCCTTGGTCAACACCGGGCAGAAGCGTTCGAAGTCTTCGAGCGATCGGACCTGGCTCGGATGAAAACCGGCCTCGTCCCATTTGTTGCGATACAGGGCGCAAGCCTTGTAGGCGTAGTCGCAGACCTCGCGCAGGCGCTGCACGATGGCCCGCTCGCGGTCCCCGGGATGCATGGTCTCGCGCACCGGGAACCAGTACCGGCTGGCGTCGGCGGGGCGATAGGCGTTGTCATAGCGCGGCGGCCAGCTCCAGGATTCCATCTCCGCCATGGCTTGTTTCCCGATCAGGCGCGGCTGACGCCGCTCAACGCGCGCCGCGCTCGGCGACGAGGCGTTCGATCGTCTCGATGATCGCGTTAGGCGGCGTGTCTTGCAGGAGGATTTCGTGCACGCCCATGGCTTTCAAGGCCGCGACGTCCGCGTCGGGCATGACCCCGCCCCCCAACAGGATGATGTCGTGGACGCCTCGCGATTCGAGCCCGGCGATGATCTTGGGGAAGATCGTCATGTGCGCACCGGAGAGCAGGGAAACGCCCAGCACATCGACGTCTTCCTGCACCGCTGCGGCCACCACTTCATCGGGCGAGCGATGCAATCCGGTGTAGACGACGTCCATCCCGGCGTCGCGCAGGCAGCGCGCGACGATCTTGACGCCTCGGTCATGACCATCGAGGCCGACCTTGGCCAGCAATACGCGGATCTTGTTCCTCATGATGCGGGGCCGTCCTTTGTTCGGCGAACGGCATGCGGGTCGGCAGCCCTGGTCCGTTCCCATGCCGTAAGTCGTATGTTATTGAGCCAACCTGGGCGCAGCTTCAGGGCTATCCCTCCTTCGCCGCGTCCGGGTCCTCGCCCATGGGGCGGCGCGAACGCGTGAATTCTTTGACTTGGCGCAAATGCCGCAGGACCGGACAGCAGACAGTCACGCGACGCATGGAAAACACGAGGGCACAGCACGCCCTGGCGGCGCTGCCCGCAGAGCGCGCTGGCGGAAATCGGAGGGTTCAGCATGGCTGATCTGATCGCGCAGTGGCAGTCCGAGCATGCCAATTTCTCTCGGCTCCTGGACGTCCTGGACGAGCAGATGAGCGCGTTTCACGAAGGGGAGGTGCCGCTTTTCGGCCTGATGCTCGATATCGTGTCCTACCTTCGAGAGTTTTCCGACGCGCTGCATCATCCGCGCGAAGACGCGACGTTCGCGCGCCTTGTGATCCGCGATCCGGCATTGTGCTTGCCGGTCAACCGGCTGCTCCAGGAGCACCGTGCGATCGCCGTGGCCGGCGAGGAGCTCGTGGCGCGCCTGAACGAGGCCGTCATCGGCAACGTGACCAGCCGTGCCACGGTCGAGGCGGCGGCAGCCCTGTACCTGAGCTATTACCGGCACCATCTGGCCGCCGAGGACAGGGAGGTCTTGCCCCGCGTGGCGGGTTTGCTCACGCCTGAGGACTGGAGCATCGTGGCCAGCGCCGTTGCACCGGTTCCTGATCCGCTGTTCGGGGACGCGCCGCACGAGGCCGAGGCGTATAGCGCGTACAGCGAGTTGCGCGAGTTCCTGGCCGCCAGGGCATCGGCGGCTTGATGCCCCGCTGGCGTTGCGGCCCACTCAGAATTTGAT
>JBAQUQ010000345.1:0-3701 GCA_049297615.1 Burkholderiaceae bacterium | reverse complement strand
GCGCAACGCCGGTCGCGGCAGCGACGCCGAACAAGGCGCCGGCCCCGGCCGCCGCAGCGCAACCGCTGAATCTGAACATCGCAGCGGCAGCCATGGCCAAGCCTTTCGCTGCAGAAGCGAGCGAAGTCACGCACGATCCCGACCTGGACGAGGCGGTCATCGCCTTCGCCAATGCCGACTTCGAGCAATGCGAAAACGCCCTGGCCGGCCTCGTGGGCCGCGGCGGTGCGCGCGAAGAAAACGCCGAAACCTGGCTCGTCCTATTCGATCTGTACCGGGCCACCGGCCAGCAGCACAAGTTCGAAAGCCTGGCGCTGGACTACGCGCAGCAGTTCGGCTGGTCGTCGCCGCAGTGGTTCTCGATGCCCAAGCAAGTCGCCGACGCGACGGCTGACGACCTGCCCGGCGACGCACGCGTGTCGGGCCAGGTCGGCTGGGTGTGCCCGGCGCTTGTGGACGTCGACGTGGTGGCGAAGCTGTCGTCGCAGACCCTGCAAATGCCCCTGCCCTGGTTCTTCGACTGGGGCGCGCTGCAAAGCATCGACGCCGAGGCCTGCGCACGCTTGAGCGAGCTGTTCCGCAAGTGGATCACGCAAAAGCTCGAGATGCATTGGCTCAGCGGCGAGCGCCTTTTCACCGTGCTGCAGGACGCCTCGCCGACGGGCGTGCGCGACGCCGACCCGGCATTCTGGCGCCTGCGCCTGGACGCGCTGCGCATGGCGAACCGTCCGGACCAGTTCGACGAGACGGCGATCGACTACTGTGTCACCTACGAAGTCTCGCCCCCGTCGTGGGAGCGTGCCACTTGCCTGGCCTTGATCCGCGGCTCCAAGTTGTCGGCCACGCAGCCCACGATGTCCCTGGTCGGCGAAGTGTCGACGAGCTTTGTCGAATCGCGCATCCGCGACGATCCGGTGTCGGTGCAAGTGGCGACGGTGGAGTTGTCGGGCCAATTGGTCGGCGACATCGCGCTGACGCTGAAGAAGCTGGACGGCGACATCAAGAGTGCGGCCGTGGTCAACGTGACCTGCTCGAATCTGATCCGCGTCGACTTCATCGCCGCAGGCGACCTGCTCAACTGGGTGCTGACGCGCCGCACGGAAAGCCGCAGCGTGAGCTTCCTCGAGGCGCACCGCCTGGTCGCGCTCTTCTTCGGCGCGATGGGCATCAACGAGCACGCCAAGGTCAAGGTGCGCACCAACTGAGTTCCGGGCACGCCGGCCCTCGCGTCGGCGAGCTCGACGCTGGCGTCGTGCAGTCAATTCGGCAAAGCATGGAAATCTTGCACGGCACGACCATCCTCAGCGTGCGCCGCGGCCGGCTCGTGGCGCTGGGCGGCGACGGCCAGGTCACCATGGGCAATGTCATCGTCAAGGCCGGTGCGCGAAAGGTGCGAAAGCTCTATCGAGACCAGGTCCTGGCAGGTTTTGCCGGCGCCACGGCCGACGCGTTCACATTGTTCGAACGCTTCGAGGCGAAACTCGAACAGCATCAGGGCCACCTGGTGCGCGCCGCCATCGAGCTGACCAAGGATTGGCGCACCGACCGCGTGCTGCGCCGGCTCGAAGCCATGCTCGCCGTGGCGGACCGCGAAGCCTCCCTCGTCATCAGCGGCAATGGCGACGTGCTCGAGCCTGAACACGGCATTGTCGCGATCGGCTCGGGCGGCGCCTATGCGCAGGCGGCAGCGCGTGCGCTGCACGACCATACCGAGATGGCGCCGCGCGACATCGTGAAGCGCTCGCTCGAGATCGCCGGCGAGCTGTGCATCTACACGAACCAGCAGCACAGCATCGAGACTCTTGAATGAGCACGCCGGGCCGCCATGGGCCAGGTAGGGGCCCCTTCGGAGCCCTGTGCTCATGCTCCCCAGGGCCACTGAGGGGCCCCTTCGTGGCCCTTGCGGGACCGCGCGCAGCGCGAAGGGTGCCCCGATGAGTTCAATGACCCCCCAGGAGATCGTGTCCGAGCTCGACCGCCATATCGTCGGCCAGGCCGAGGCCAAGCGTGCCGTGGCGATCGCGCTGCGCAATCGCTGGCGGCGCCAGCAGGTGCACGGGCCGATGCGCGGCGAGATCACGCCCAAGAACATCTTGATGATCGGCCCCACCGGGGTGGGCAAGACCGAGATCGCGCGCCGCCTTGCGCGGCTGGTCGACGCGCCCTTCATCAAAGTCGAGGCGACCAAATTCACCGAGGTCGGCTACGTCGGCAAGGACGTCGACTCGATCGTGCGCGACCTGGTCGACATGGCCGTCAAGCAAGAGCGTGAGTCGCAAATGCAGCGTCAGCGCACGCGCGCGCAAGACGCTGCCGAAGAACGCATCCTGGACATCCTGGTGGCGTCGCCGCGCCAGGGCGGCGACTCAGGCCTGGGACAGGCGGCGCCGGTGGAGAACACGGCACGTCAGGTGATGCGCAAGCGCTTGCGCGAAGGCATGCTCGCTGACAAGGAGATCGAGATCGACCTGGCCGACCCCAAGCCGTCCCTCGAGATCATGGGGCCTGCCGGCATGGAAGAGATGGCCGAGCAGCTCAAAGGCATGTTCGCGAATTTGGGCAGCACCCGGCGCAAGACGCGCAAGCTGCGCATCGACGAGGCGCAGCGGCACCTCGTCGAGGAGGAGGCGGGCAAGCTCGTCAACGAGGACGACATCCGAGCCGCCGCACTGCTCAACGCCGAGCAGAACGGCATCGTCTTCATCGACGAGATCGACAAGGTCGCCTCACGCGGCGACAGCCATGGCGTCGAGGTCTCGCGCCAGGGCGTGCAGCGCGACTTGCTGCCGCTCGTCGAAGGCACGAGCGTGAACACGAAGCACGGCCTGGTGCGCACCGACCACATCCTGTTCATTGCCTCGGGAGCGTTCCACCTGAGCAAGCCCAGCGACCTGATTCCGGAGTTGCAGGGACGCTTTCCGATTCGCGTCGAACTCGCCTCGCTCAGCGTCGACGATTTCGAGGCGATCCTGACGCAAACCGACGCGAGCCTGGTCAAGCAGTACCAGGCCCTGCTCGCCACCGAAGGCGTGACACTCGAGCTCGTGCCCGATGCGATCCGGCGCCTGGCGCAGATCGCCTTCGACGTCAACGAAAGCACCGAAAACATCGGCGCGCGGCGCCTGGCCACGGTGCTCGAGCGGCTCCTGGACGAGGTGAGTTTCAACGCGCCCAATCTGGCCGGGCAGACCGTGAAGCTCGACGCCGCGGCGGTCAACGCCAAGCTCGCCGAGCTCGCCCGCAATGTCGACTTGTCGCGCTACATCCTTTGATCGCGCGCGGCCTGCAGGTGCAGCAGGCCCTCGAAGATCAAGCTCTCCACCGTCTCCAGTTCCAGATCGGTGATGGGCGCGAGCTTGACGGCCGCTCCGCCCGTCATCAGGACGAGCGGTGCCGCACCGGTGCGCTGACGCAGCTTGCGGTGCATTCGCTCCACGGCGCCCGCGATCGCGTCGGCGCCGCCGCTCATCAGCGCGTCGCTCGTGTTCGTCGGGAAATCGACGGCTTCCCCGGTGGGCGCCTTGAGCCCGGCGGTGCCCATTTCCAGCGCGCGCAACATCAGGCCGAAGCCGGGCAGGATCAGGCCGCCGAGGAATTTCCCGGTCGCGTCGAGTGCGTCGACCGTCACCGCGGTGCCCACCATCACCACCAGGGCCGGCCGCGGCGCGCCGCGGGCGAGCACGTGGTGGCGCGCGCCGACC
>JBAQUQ010000344.1:0-3741 GCA_049297615.1 Burkholderiaceae bacterium | reverse complement strand
CTCCTGGCGCAGTGCACCGCTGTCGTCGAACAGCTCATCGGGCCGGTAGCTTCGCAGCCAGTCCTCGAGAAGCCGCATGTGCTCCTGGTTGCCGGGGACGTCGCTGAACGGAACCTGGTGCGAACGCCAGGAGCCTTGCGCCTTCTTCCCGTCCACCTCCTTCGGCCCGGTCCAGCCCTTCGGCGAGCTCAGCACGATCATCGGCCAGCGCGGGCGCTCGACGATCTTGTCGCTTCGGGCGAGCCGCTGGATCGCCTTGATTTCGGCGATGGCGGTATCGAGAGTTTCCGCCATCGCCTGATGCATGAACCGGGGCTCATCGCCCTGGACGAAATGGGCCTTGTAGCCATAGCCGGCGAACAGGCTCTCGAGCTCCTCGTGGCTGATGCGCGCGAGAAGCGTCGGGTTGGCGATCTTGTAGCCGTTCAGATGCAGGATGGGCAGCACCGCGCCGTCATGCGCAGGATTGAGAAACTTGTTCGAGTGCCACGCGGCCGCGAGCGGACCGGTCTCGGCTTCGCCGTCGCCGATGACACAGGCGACGATCAAGCCGGGATTGTCGAAGGCCGCACCGTAGGCGTGCGACAGTGAATAGCCGAGTTCGCCGCCTTCGTGGATCGATCCGGGTGTCTCGGCCGTGACGTGCGAGCCGACGCCGCCGGGGAACGAGAACTGCTTGAACAGGCGCTGCATGCCATCGGCGTCCTGCGCGATGTTCGGGTAATGCTCGCTATAGCTGCCCTCGAGCCAGGTATTGGCAACCAGGGCCGGGCCGCCATGGCCGGGCCCGGCGACATAGAGCATGTCGAGCTCGTACTTCTTGATGACTCGATTCAAATGGACGTAGATGAAATTGAGCCCCGGCGTCGTGCCCCAGTGGCCGAGCAGGCGCGGCTTGATGTGATGCGCCTGGAGCGGCTCGCGCAGCAGCGGGTTGTCGAGCAGATAGATCTGGCCGACCGAAAGGTAATTGGCGGCGCGCCACCAGGCGTCGAGCGCGTGCAGTTCAGCGGCCGCGAGGGTACTGCCTTTGGCGCGGGGTGAAGTCTTGGCGTCACGCATGTCGGCATCCTGTCGAAGTCGGGGGCACGGCCTGGGTGCGGTGTGCCAAGCGCCCGATGGCTCGCGGCCCGCATGCCAAGCCTGGCCACCACCGCATGCGCACAGACTAGACGGCTCGCGGCGTTCACGCTTGACAGCGCTCAACTTTCGGCGAGGGTTCGGCGACACCATCGTGTGCGCGATCGACTTCAAGATGGACCTCGAGCGCGCCGCCAAGCCGATGGGCGACCTGCAAGCATTACCATGTCGGGCAAGTTTTCCCCGTCTTTTTTAGGTGGCGCGAATCTCGCTTTGTTTCCGTCCTTCTTTTCTCAACTGGAGTCGTCATGACCAATCAATCGTCCAAAGCAGGCTCCCCCGGGCGCCGCACCGCTCTGAAGGCCGGCCTCGTCGGCGCGCTGGCCGCACCCGCCGTGGTGCATGCGCAGCAGACCTTCAGCTGGAAGATGACCAGCGCCTACGGCAAGGGCTCGCCGTTCTACATGGACGGCCCCGGCAGTGCCACCGACCTGGCCAAACGCATTGCCGACATGTCTGCCGGGCGCTTGAAGATCCAGGTCTTCGGCGCGGGTGAACTGATTCCCGCGCTCGAAGGCTTCGACGCCGTGCGCGCCGGCACCGTCGAAATGAACCACGCCAACAGCTACTTCTGGACCGGCAAGACGGCGGCCGCGCAGTATTTCACCGCAGTGCCCTTCGGCCTGAACTTCCAGGGCATCAACGGCTGGCTCTACGACGGCGGCGGCCAGGCGCTGTGGAACGAGGTCTACGCACCTTTTGGCATGGTCGCCCTGCCCTGCGGCAACACCGGCGTGCAGATGACCGGCTGGTTCAAGAAGGAGATCAAGTCGAGCGCCGACCTGAAGGGCCTGAAGATGCGCATCCCCGGCCTGGCCGGCAAGGTCTACGCCCAGCTCGGCGTCGATGTGAAGTTGCTGCCCGGCGGCGAGATCTTCCCCGCGCTGGAACGCGGCGTGATCGATGCGGCCGAGTTCGTCGGGCCTTTCCAGGACCGCAAGCTCGGCCTGCACAAGGCGGCCAAGTACTACTACACCACCGGCTGGCACGAGACCGCCACGGTGTCCGAGCTGCTGATCAACAAGGCCGCGTGGGACAAGCTGCCCAAGGACCTGCAGGCGATGGTGGAGAACGCCGCCGCGGCCTGCAATGTGATCAGCGAGGCCTGGTGCCAGCGCAACAACGCCGAGGCGATGGACGACCTCGTCAAGAACCAGGGCGTGATCGCCCGCCCGCTGCCCGACGAGGTGGTCAAAAAGCTGCGCGAAGTCACCAATCAGGTGCTCAGCGAGGCTGCCGCGAAGGATCCGGTGACCAAGAAGGTGCACGAATCGTACATGGCCTACCTGAAGAAGTTCTCCGCCTGGTCGGAGTACAGCGAAGGCCCGTACCACGACAAGATCATCAAGGCCTGAGCGGGTCATGGCGTCTTCGGCCGCCGGCAGCAGCGGCGCTGCTGGCCGATTCAGCTTGGCCGTCGACCGCGCCGTAGAGCGCATCGGCCGCGCGGCGTCGTGGCTGACCCTGGCGATCGCCACGCTGATGGCGGTCAATGTGCTGCTGCGCTACGCCTTCAGCATCGGTTCGGTGTGGGGGCAGGAACTCGAATGGCACCTGCTCGCCCCTTTGGTGCTGGTGGGCATGACTTACGCGCTGAACCAGGGTGAGCATGTGCGCGTCGATATGCTCTACGCCCGATACCCGCCGCGCGGCCAGGCCGCGGTGGACCTGCTGGCAGCGCTGCTGGCGGTGGCGATCAGCGTGCTCGTGATCCGCTACTCCGTCAACTACGTGAGCCAGTCGTACGTCATCGGCGAGATTTCGTCCGACCCGGGTGGCCTGAAATACCGCTGGGCCCTGAAGGCACTGATCCCGCTGGGTTTCGCGCTGTTCGCAGTGCAGGCCGCCGCGCAGGCTGCGGCGGCGGCGCGACGCCTGTTCACGAAGGCGCGGTCATGAGCTTGCAGGAGTGGTTGGCGATCGGCTTGCTGATCGGCTTCTTCGCTCTGCTGATTGCAGGTGTGCCGGTGGGCATCACCCTGGCCACGAGCGGCTTCGTGTTCGGCTTCATGGGTTTCGGCGAAACGCTGTTCGCGCTGCTGCCTGCGCGCATCTACGGCGTGGTCGCCAACTACCAATGGCTGGCGATTCCGCTGTTCGTTTTCATGGGCGTGACGCTGGAGAAGTCGCGCCTGGCCGAGGACCTGCTGGACGTCATCGGCCACCTCGCCGGCAGCCTGCGCGGCGGCATGGCGCTGGGCATCATCGGCGTGGGCGTGCTGATGGGCGCCACCACCGGGATCGTCGGCGCCACCGTCATCACGCTCGGGCTGCTGACCCTGCCGACGCTGCTGCGGCGCGGCTACGACCCAGGGGTCAGCTGCGGCGCGATCTGCGCCTCGGGCACGCTCGGGCAGATCATTCCGCCCAGCCTGGTGCTGATCCTGCTGTCGGACATCATGCAGCTGTCGGTGGGCACGCTGTTCGCCGCCGCCGTCATGCCGGGCCTGATGCTGGCCGGCCTGTACTGCGCCTGGATCGTCGTCTACGGCATGCTGCGGCCCGACGCCATGCCGCCGGTGCCGCAGGCCGAGCGCGACGAGGTCAGCCGCGGCCAGCTCTGGCTGCGGGTGGTCAAGGTGGCGCTGCCGCCGCTGGCGC
>JBAQUQ010000343.1:0-63119 GCA_049297615.1 Burkholderiaceae bacterium | reverse complement strand
GCGCCGATGGCGATGCGATGCCGGGATTCGTTGCGCGGTCCCACGGCAAGTGGTTGGCCGATCTGCCCTGGTTGGCGCGCTCTCGCCTGGAGGCGGCCGGCGTGTCGGCGATCCACGGCGGGCAGTGGTGCACTTTCGAAGATCGGGAACGCTTCTTCTCCTATCGTCGCGAGCAAGTCACCGGCCGAATGGCCGCGGCGATCTGGATCGAACGCTGAGCCACGCGCCACGGGGTCTCTCATCTGCGGGCAAACCCCCGGGCCGATAATTCGTCCTCGTTACGAAAACTTCCAAGCCATGCATTGCCTGGAGCATCTCTCGTGAAGCGCACGCAAGCACCCGTCGCGTCCTTCGGCGGCTTGAACCTGCCCCAGCAGGCCTTGGCCGATTTGCAGGGTCGCTATCTGCAAGACGCCGCGAATTTGTGGAACCGGGCGTTGCAAACGCTGCAAAACGGTTCGGGCGACGCCGCGCCGGCGAAGCGCGAGCACGTCGCCGATCGACGTTTTGCCTCCAGCGACTGGACAGCCAATCCGGCGAGCTTGTACAGCGCCGAGATGTATCTGTTGAACGCGCGCACCTTGATGGAAATGGCGGACCGCCTCGACGGCGACGCCAAGGCGCGCCAACGCGTGCGCTTCGCCGTGCAGCAATGGGTCGACGCGGCGGCGCCCAGCAACTATCTGGCCCTGAATCCCGAGGCACAGCGCAAGGCAGTGCAGAGCAAGGGCCAGAGCATCACCAATGGCATGCAGCAGTTGTTGAACGACATGCGCCGGGGCCGCCTCTCGCAGACCGACGAGAGCGTTTTCGAGATCGGCGTGAATGTCGCGACGAGCAAGGGCAGCGTCGTGTTCGAAAACGAACTGTTCCAATTGATCGAGTACCAGCCCCTGACGGCGCAGGTCCATGAGCGGCCGATGTTGTTCATCCCGCCGTGCATCAACAAGTACTACATCCTCGATTTGCAGCCGGAAAACTCGCTGATCCGCTACACCGTCGAACAAGGACACCGCCTGTTCGTCGTCAGTTGGCGCAATCCCGATGCCAGCCTGGCCCACTGCACCTGGGACCGGTACATCGAAGACGCGGCGATCTGCGCGATCGAGCGTGTCCGAGAAATTTCCGGCAGCGCCAAGATCAATGCACTGGGTTTTTGCGTCGGCGGAACGATTCTCGCCACGGCGCTGGCGGTGCTCGCCGCGCGCCGCGCACGGCCGGCGGCGAGCTTGACCCTGCTGACGACCTTGCTCGACTTCAGCGACACGGGAGTGCTCGATGTGTTCATCGACGAGTCCATGGTACAAATGCGCGAGCGCACCCTCGGGCCCGACAGCCCGAACGGGGGCAATCTGCTCAAGGGCCAGGAGCTCGCCGCGACATTCAGCTTTCTGCGGCCCAACGATCTGGTGTGGAACTATGTCGTGGGCAACTACCTAAAGGGCGAGACACCGCCGCCCTTCGACCTGCTGTACTGGAATTCCGACAGTACGAACCTGCCCGGCCCGATGTTCTGCTGGTACCTGCGCAACACCTACCTCGAAAACAAACTCATGCAACCGGACGCTGTGCGTGTTTGCGGCCAGAGGGTCGACTTGCGATCGATCAAGCTGCCCACCTATGTCTACGGCTCGCGCGAAGACCACATCGTTCCTTGGGAGGGCGCTTACCGCAGCGGCCGAGTGCTGGCGGGCAAGGTCCGGTTCGTGCTCGGCGCTTCCGGGCACATCGCCGGCGTGATCAACCCGCCAGCGAAAGGCAAACGTTGCCACTGGACAAGCCCCGGCGCGACCCTGCCCGCGGACGCGAAAGCGTGGCTGAAGACAGCCGTCGAAAAGCCGGGAAGCTGGTGGCCCGACTGGGCCCAATGGGTGCGGGGGCATGCGGGCCGACAAGTGCCGGCACCGAAAGTGCAAGGCAATCGCAAATACAAAACGATCGAAGCGGCGCCCGGCCGCTATGTCAAACAGAAGGCGTGACCAGGCTTGCGCGTCTTCGCAGAGCTCTGTAGGAGTTTGTGATGAATGAAATCGTGATCGTCGCCGCGGCACGCACGGCCGTGGGCAAGTTTGGTGGCGCCCTGGCCAAGACCCCGGCAGCGGAATTGGGCGCTGCGGTGCTTGCCGAGTTGTTGCGGCGCGCCCGTCTGACAGGCGATCAGATCGGTGAAGTCATCCTCGGCCAGGTGCTGCAAGCCGGCACCGGGCAGAACCCGGCGCGCCAGGCGGCCATCAAGGCGGGCCTGCCCCACAGCGTGCCGGCGATGACGATCAACAAGGTCTGCGGCTCGGGCCTGAAAGCCGTGATGCTCGCCGCGCAGGCGATTCGCGATGGCGACTCCGAGATCGTGATCGCCGGTGGCCAGGAGAGCATGAGCCTGGCGCCGCACGTCCTGATGGGTTCGCGCGACGGCCAGCGCATGGGCGACTGGAAGATGGTCGATTCGATGATCAGCGACGGACTGTGGGACGTCTACAACCAGTACCACATGGGCATCACGGCCGAGAACGTCGCCAAGAAGTACGGCATCAGCCGCACCGACCAGGACGCGCTGGCGCTGGCGTCGCAGCAAAAGGCCGCGGCGGCCCAAGACGCGGGACGCTTCAAGGATGAAATCGTTCCGTTCAGCATCGCGCAGAAAAAGGGTGAGCCGATCGTTTTCGCGGCGGATGAATTCATCAATCGCAAGAGCACGGCCGACGGCTTGGCCGGCTTGCGCCCCGCCTTCGACAAGGCGGGAAGCGTGACGGCGGGCAATGCGTCGGGCTTGAACGACGGCGCGGCGGGTGTTGTCGTGATGAGCGCAGCCAAGGCCGACCAGTTGGGGCTGAAGCCGCTTGCGCGAATCGCGAGTTATGCCAGTTCGGGCCTGGACCCCGCCATCATGGGCATGGGCCCGGTCTCGGCGTCGCGGCGCGCGCTCGAGCGTGCCGGCTGGAAAGCCGCCGACCTGGACTTGCTGGAGATCAATGAGGCCTTCGCCGCCCAGGCGTGTGCCGTGCACAAGGAAATGGGCTGGGACACGAGCAAGGTCAACGTCAATGGCGGTGCCATCGCCATCGGACACCCGATCGGCGCGTCGGGCTGTCGCATCCTCGTGACCTTGCTGCACGAGATGCAAAGGCGTGGCGCCAAACGCGGCATCGCCTCGCTGTGCATCGGCGGCGGCATGGGCGTGGCGATGACACTCGAGCGCTGAGCAACCTTCTACCAGGAGAGACAGAGATGGCCAAAAAAATAGCTTACATCACGGGTGGCATGGGTGGCATCGGCACGTCGCTGTGCCAGCGCCTGCACCAGGACGGCTTCACCGTCATCGCCGGCTGCGGCCCGAGTCGGGACCACGCCAAGTGGCTCGGTGAACAAAAGGCCCAGGGCTTCGACTTCTACGCGTCGGTCGGCAATGTCAGCGACTGGGACTCGACCGTCGCCGCTTTCGAGAAGGTCAGGGCCGAACACGGCACGGTCGACGTGCTCGTCAACAACGCCGGTATCACGCGCGACGGCATCTTCCGCAAGATGACGCCGGCCGATTGGCACGCCGTGATCGATACCAACTTGACGAGTCTGTTCAACGTCACCAAGCAGGTGATCGAAGGCATGCTCGACAAGGGCTGGGGCCGGGTCATCAATATCAGCTCGGTGAACGGCGAGAAGGGCCAGTTCGGCCAGACCAACTATTCAGCGGCCAAGGCCGGCATGCACGGCTTCACGATGGCCTTGGCGCAGGAAGTGGCGAGCAAGGGCGTGACCGTCAATACGGTGAGCCCCGGCTACATCGGCACTGACATGGTGAGGTCGATTCGGCAAGACGTGCTCGACAAGATCGTCTCAGGAATTCCTGTCAAGCGTCTGGGCACGCCCCAGGACATTGCATCGATCGTCTCCTGGGTCGCTTCCGATGAATCGGGCTTCGCCACCGGAGCGGATTTCTCCGTCAATGGGGGCTTGCACATGGGCTGAGGCTGCGCCGCGCAAGGTCCGCTGAAGCGTGCAAACTCTGCTCACTGCCGTCCCACTCGATTCGCAGGAAGGGTGCTGAAAAGCCGGCGAAATTGCGCCGCATCGAGTTCTGGTACACCGAGTCGTAGTGGTTCACGAGCAGCTCGCGCACGACCGTATCGACGCGGCCTGCGCGTGCGGCCTGCTGCCAGGCGCCGACCACTTCGTTGCCGCGCAAGACCCGAAGCGCGTCGAGGCGCTCGCAAAAAGCAGTCGTGTCGTCGACGAAGTGGCGGTACTCGGCCATCAGCAGGGCCACGCGCGCGTCCAGCGGCAAGTCCAGGACCACGCATGGCGCAGTGCGCATCTGCTGCACGAGGGCCGGCGGTACCTGAACGTCGCCGACGCGTCGGCTCTCGCTCTCGACCCAGACACAACGCGCCGGATCGAATTGGCGCAGTTTGTCCCAAAGCATCGACTCGAACCTTTTCTGTCCCGGCTGGCGCTGCCCCGGAATGAGCCCGAGCACCGAGCCGCGGTGATTGGCCAGGCCCTCGAGATCGAGAACCTGCTCGCCGCTGCGCGCCAAGACCTGCAACAAGCGGCTCTTGCCCGAACCCGTGGTGCCGCACACGACGCGCATCGCCAGCGTCTGGGGCAGGCTTGCCAATGCCGCGATCACGGCGCGGCGGTATTCGCGGTAGCCGCCGTCGAGCACATGCACCTGCCAGCCGATCTGGGCCAGTACCGTGGCGAGCGCTGCGCTGCGCTGGCCGCCGCGCCAGCAATAGACGAGGGGCCGCCAGCCCTTGGGCCTGCTCATTGCTTCGCGCTCGATGTGCTGCGCGATGTTGCGCGCCACGAGCACCGCACCGTGCTTCCTGGCCTCGAAGGCGCAGACCTGGGCGTACTCGGTGCCCACCGCATGGCGCTGCGCGTCGTTCAGACTCGGCCAATTCACGGCGCCGGGCAATCGATCTTCGGCGAATTCGCTTTCCGAGCGAGCATCGATGAGGGTATCGAAACTTGCCAGCCGTGCCAGGGCGTCGGCGGCGGCGATGCGGGTCAGGGGCATTGAAGCTCAGGTGCTTGAATCGCGGCCAGCAGCTCGGTCTCGATCGCGATCTGCAGCCGGTTTTGTTGCAGCTCGGGCCCGTCGATCAGGAAGGTGTCTTCGACTCGCTCGCCCAGGGTCGTGATCTTGGCGAGCTGGAGGTTGACGTGATGCCGGGCCAGCACCCGGGCGATCGCGAACAAGAGTCCGGCCCGGTCGTTCGCCGACACACCGAGCAACCAGGCCTGGGCGCGTTCGTCCGGGCGCAGGGTGACGCGTGGCGTCACGGGGAAGGACTTGACGCGCCTGGAGAGGCGGCTGCGGCGCGGCTCGGGCAGCGGCCCCTTGGCGGCAAGCACGCGCGCGAGCTGGTTCTCCACCAACAGGATCAGGTCGCGGTAGTGGTCTTCGCCCGCCGTGCTCGTGACCTGAAAAGTATCCAGCGCGTAGCCTGAATGGGTGGTGTGGACCTTGGCGTCGAGGATGTTGTAGTCGGCGGTGTCGAAATAGCCGCAGATGCGCGCGAACAGGTCTTCCTGGTCGCGGGTGTACACCAGCACTTGCAGGCCTTCGGCCAGCGGCGACAGGCGCGCGCGAACGATGGGCTGCGCGGCATTCACGTGTTCATGCAGAACGCGCGCGTGCCAGGCGATATCGATCGCGTCGTGGCGCGCGAAGTAGCTGACGCTCAAGGTGCGCCACAGCGCCGCCTGCGCGTCAGCGGGCAACGAAAACAGATTCAATGTGTTGCGTGCTTCGAGCTTTCGCGTCTCGATTTCGGCGTCGAGGTTGAGCTTGGCACCGCCCAGGGCGCGCAAGGTCAGCCGGTACAGGTCTTCGAGCAGCTTTCCCTTCCAGGCGTTCCACACTTTCGGGCTTGTGCCGCGGATATCGGCCACGGTCAGCAAATACAAGGCCGTCAAGCCCTGCTGTGTTGCCACCAGCGCCGCGAATTTCTCAATCACCTCGGAGTTGGACAAGTCTTCCTTCTGGGCGATGCGCGACATCGTGAGGTGGTTCTTGACGAGAAACTCGACGAGGGCCGCGTCTTCACGCGGTACGCCGTGGTCGCGGCAGAAACGCCTGACCTCGGCGGCGCCGAGATCGGAATGATCGCCGCAGCGCCCCTTGGCGACATCATGAAACAGGGCGGCGATGTAGAGCAGATAGGGCCGGTCCCAGGTCGCTGCGAGCTGCGAGCAAAATGGATATTCGTGCGCGTGTTCCGGGATGAAGAAGCGCCGCACATTGCGCAGCACCATCAGGATGTGCTGGTCCACGGTGTAGACGTGGAACAAGTCGTGCTGCATCTGGCCGACGATGCGCCGAAACACCCACAGCATTCGACCCAGCACACTGGTCTGGTTCATCAGGCGAAAGGCGTGCGTCTGCCCACGCGGCTCGCGCAGGATCTTGATGAAGTTCGCGCGATTCACCGGATCGCGCCGGAAACCGGCGTCCATCACGTCGCGCGCGTTGTACAAGGCACGCAGGGTGCGTGCCGACAATCCGTTGATGCCCAGCGTCTGCTGGTAGGTCAGAAAGGTCTCGAGGATGGCGTGCGGATCGCGGCGGTACAGGTCGTCACTGGCCACTTCGAGCATGCCGCCGCGTTCGAGGAACTTCTGCGTGATCGGCCGCATCGGTGCACCCTGCGAACCCAGGATGCGCTCTTCGATGTTGAGCAGCAGGATCTGATTGAGCTGGGTGACGCCCTTGGCGGCCCAGTAGTAGCGGCGCATCAACACTTCCGAGACAAGTTGGCCGGGCTTGGGGGCATGGCCGAAGCTTCGTGCCACGGCGGTCTGCAAGTCGAACACCAGCCTGTCTTCGCGGCGTCCGGCCACGATGTGCAAGCGCGCGCGAATCAGGCGCAGCACGCCTTCGTTGTGCTGCAGCTGTTTGACTTCGAAATCAGTGATCAAGCCGTTCGCGGCCAGCGCTTTCCAGGTCTTGCCCAGGCCTGCGGCGCGCGCCACCCAGATCAGAACGTGCAGGTCACGCAAGCCCCCAGGGCTTTCCTTGCAATTGGGCTCCAACGCATACGGCGTGTCCTCGAACTTGTGGTGGCGCTGTTGCATCTCCAGCGTCTTGGCCTGCAAGAACGCCTTGGCGTCGATGGCTTGCTCGATGACCTCGGCAAAGCCGTTGAAAATGGGCCGCGAGCCGCACAGGAAACGCGATTCGAGCAGGGCGGTTTGCACCGTCACGTCGCGCTGCGCTTCGGCGACGCATTGTTCGACGCTGCGCACGCTCGAGCCGATCTCCAAGCCTGTGTCCCAGCACAGCGTGACAAAGCCCTCGATCGCCTGGCGCAATGCCGCGCTCTCGGGCCCGGCCGCGCTCAGCCCGGGGCCGGCATCGGCAAGTTCGCAGCCCGGTGCCAGCAAGAGCAGGACGTCGACGTCGGAATGCGGGAACAACTCGCCCCGGCCATAACCGCCCACGGCGACGAGGACAGCGGACTCGGGCATTCGCGCCATGCGCCAGAGTTCAATCAAGGCCTGGTCCACATGTTTGCTCAGGGCCCGCAGCAGGCGGCTCGCGGCGGTGGCCGTCGGGCGCGAACGCGCGTGTTGCGTTATCAGCGCGGCCTTGCCGTCGCGGAACTGGGAGCGCAGTGATGCGACGCTAGCATCGGCCTGGGCCTGCACTGTCGCCACGGCGGCCATGGGATTGGCCATGAGCCCGCTCAAGCCGTGATGAACGACGGCGGCGCTGGACTGCCCGCCGAAAGCGTCATCACCTCGTAGCCCGATTGCGTGACAAGCACGGTGTGTTCCCACTGCGCCGACAGAGACCGATCGCGCGTCACGATGGTCCAGCCGTCGCCGGCTTCGCGAACGTCGCGCCGCCCGGCATTGATCATCGGTTCAATCGTGAACATCATTCCCGGCACCAATTCTTCCTGGGTACCGGGGCGACCGTAATGCATGACTTGGGGTTCTTCGTGGAACCTGCGGCCGATGCCGTGACCACAGAACTCGCGCACGATCGACAAGCCGTTGCCTTCGGCAAAGGTCTGGATCGTATGGCCGATATCACCCAGGCGCGTGCCCGGCTTGACGCGGCTGATGCCGCGCCACATCGCCTCATAGGTCAACTGGCACAGGCGCCGTGCGGCGATCGAGCCGGACCCGACGATGAACATGCGGCTCGTGTCGCCGTGCCAACCATCCTTGATGACGGTCACGTCGATATTGACGATGTCGCCGTTCTTGAGCGGGCGTTCGTTCGGAATGCCGTGACAGACCTGATGGTTCACCGACGTGCAGATCGACTTCGGGTAGGGCGTATAGCCCGGTGGCGCGTAGTTCAACGGGGCGGGAATCGTGCCCTGAACACCGACGATGTAGTCGTGCGCGAGTTTGTCGAGCTGATCCGTCGAGATGCCCACCGCCACATGGGGCGTGAGCATGTCCAGCACTTCGGAGGCCAGGCGCCCTGCAAGGCGCATTCCTTCAATATCCGCCGCGCTCTTGATCGTGATCGTCATGAACCGCGATTATCCCATCGGCCCCTGGGAGCCTGTCGGCCTCAGGGTCGGCGCGGGCCCGACCCAAATCGCGGCAGGCTCCTAGAATCCGCCCTTCGCTGGGCGCCGCGCCGCTCACGCAAGCTCCTCGAAACGCCCAAGCGTGAATCACCCTTCCCATCTGCCCGAGCTCGCCGAGCATGTGCTCCATTTTCAAGGCGGCAATGCGCTGTCGAATTTCCGCGCAGCCGCATTGCTGAGCCTTTTGCGCGAGGTGAATTCGCGCATCACCGATGTGCACGCCCGGCATGTGCATTGGGTGTGCAGCGACTCTGCCCTGTCGCGAGGCGAGCAGCACAAGCTGGAAAGCCTGCTTTGCTACGGATCCCCCTATATCGGCTCGCCCGATGGCGCATTGATCGTGGTCGCACCACGCCTGGGGACGGTGTCGCCCTGGGCATCGAAGGCCACCGACATCGCGCGCAACTGCGGCCTGGCGCTGCGGCGCGTCGAGCGCGTCACCGAGTTTCGGCTGACGATGCAGTCGCCCCTGCTCAGGGCAGCCCGGCCGCTGACGCAGCAGGAATGGGCAGGCGCCGCGGCCCTACTCCACGACCGGATGACGCAGAGCGTGTTCGCGCAGAGCGCGGACGCGGCCCAGCTGTTCGAGCTGCGCCCCGGCAAACCGATGCAACGCATCGACGTCCTCGGGCACGGTCGCGCCGCATTGGCAGCGGCAAACGCCGAATTCGGCCTGGCCCTGAGCGACGACGAGCTCGACTATCTCGTCGCGGCCTTCACGAATCTCGCACGCAACCCCAGCGACGTGGAACTGATGATGTTCGCCCAGGCCAACAGCGAACACTGCCGGCACAAGATTTTCAACGCGCAATTCACGCTCGACGGTGCCCGCCAAGAGCGCTCCATGTTCGCGATGATTCGCCACACCGAAGTCTGTTCGCCGCAGCACACGATCGTCGCTTACGACGATAACGCGGCGGTCATGCAGGGGCGGGACATCGAACGCTGGCTGGCGCAGGGATTCGCGAAGGCGCAGGTCTATGGCGCGCGGCGCGAGCTCACGCATGTGCTGATGAAGGTGGAAACGCACAACCACCCCACGGCGATTTCGCCGTTCTCGGGCGCATCGACCGGTTCCGGCGGCGAAATCCGCGACGAGGGCGCAACCGGCCGCGGCGCGCGGCCCAAGGCCGGCGTCACTGGTTTCAGTGTCTCCAACCTGCATTTGCCCGGCACCGACGAGCCCTGGGAGCGCGGCGCCACGGCCAAGCCCGAGCACATTGCCAGCGCGCTGCAAATCATGATCGAAGGGCCGCTGGGCGGTGCGGCTTTCAACAACGAATTCGGCCGCCCCAACTTGGCCGGCTACTTTCGGGTCTTCGAACAAACCGTGGGCGTCGGCGCCGACGCGGTGCGCAGGGGCTTCCACAAGCCGATCATGATCGCCGGCGGTTTGGGCGCCATCTCCGCCTCGCAAACAAGGAAAAGGCGCTTCGCCGCGGGCACTTTGCTGGTGCAATTGGGCGGCCCGGGAATGCGCATCGGCATGGGCGGCGGCGCGGCGAGTTCGCTGGCGGCGGGGGCAAATTCGGCCGAACTCGATTTCGATTCGGTGCAACGCGGCAACCCCGAGATCGAACGCCGCGCGCAAGAAGTCATCGACCATTGTTGCGCGCTGGGCGAAGACAACCCCGTCCTGGCAATCCACGACGTCGGTGCCGGCGGCCTGAGCAATGCATTTCCCGAACTCGTTCACGGGGCAGGAGTCGGCGCGCGTTTCGATCTGCGCAGCGTGCCGCTCGAAGAGAGCGGCCTGGCGCCCAAGGAAATCTGGTGCAACGAGAGCCAGGAGCGTTATGTGCTGGCCGTGGCGCCTCAGGGTCTGCCCGTGCTCCAGGCGATCTGCGAGCGCGAGCGCTGCCCCTGCGCGGTGGTGGGGACGGCGACGCGCGCAGAGCAACTCGTTGTGCAAGACGGCCAAGGCGGCGAGTGTGCGATCGACATGCCGCTCGAGGTTCTGCTGGGCAAGCCGCCGCGTTTGCAGCGCGACGTGCAGCGCATCGCGCGGCGCAGCCCGGTGCTGAACCTGACCGATGTCGATTTGAAACAGGTGGCATTGGACGTCTTGCGCCACCCCACGGTGGCGAGCAAGCGGTTTCTGGTCACGATCGGCGACCGCACGGTCGGGGGCTTGAGCAGTCGCGATCAAATGGTCGGTCCGTGGCAGTTGCCCGTGGCCGATTGCGCCGTGACGCTTGCCGATTTCGTCGGCTTCTGTGGCGAGGCCATGGCGATGGGCGAGCGATCCCCGCTGGCGGCCCTCGATGCACCGGCCTCGGGGCGCATGGCAGTGGCCGAGGCCTTGACCAATTTGCTCGCTGCACCGATAACGCTGTCACGCGTCAAGCTCAGTTGCAATTGGATGGCGGCGTGTGGCGAACCGGGTGAAGACGCGGCTTTGTACGACACCGTCAAGGCCGTCGCGATGGAGCTGTGCCCGGCCTTGGGCATCGGTGTACCGGTGGGCAAGGACAGCCTGTCGATGCGCACGCGCTGGGCCCAGGCCGGCCAGACGTTTCAAGTGACAGCGCCGGTGTCGCTGATCGTCACGGCGTTCGCCACGCTCGACGATGTGCGAACCACGCTGACGCCGCAGTTGCAAGACGGCGAAACACAACTGTTGCTGATCGATCTGGGAGCAGGGCGCATGCGCCTGGGCGGAGCGATCCTCGCGCAAGTGCTGGGCCAATTCGGCGATGAGGTTCCCGACCTCGACGACGCACAACTGCTGAAGGCGCTCGTCGCGGCGATCAACGAGTTGCGCGCTGCCGAATTGCTGCTCGCCTATCACGACCGAAGTGACGGTGGTCTGTGGGCGACGGTGTGCGAAATGGCGTTCGCGGGCAACAGGGGCGTGAGCCTGAACGTCGACATGCTGATCACCTTGGGCGATGGCATCACCGACAGCCATGCGGAGTTCGGCGACGCGAAAAACTGGGCGGCCCAGGTCGGGGCGCGACGCCATCAATTGACGTTGCGCGCGCTGTTCAACGAAGAGCTCGGCGCCGTGATTCAGATCCCCAGCGCCGAACGCGACGAGGTCATGGCCGTGCTGCGCCGGCACGGCCTGAGCCGACACAGCCACGTCATCGGCCGCCCGAACGAGCAGCGGACGATCGAGGTTTGGCGCGACGCCAAGTCGGTTTTCTCAGCGCCGTTGCACGAGCTTCAGCAGTGCTGGGACGAGGTGAGCTGGCGCATCGCGCGGCTGCGCGACGAACCTTCGTGCGCCGATGCCGAGCACGCCGCGGCAGGGCGTGGCGACGACCCCGGCCTGCACGTTCATGTCAGCTTCGACCCGAGCGAACGCGTCTCGGCCCCGTATCAGAACCGTGCACGCCCCAAGCTGGCCATCTTGCGCGAGCAAGGCGTGAACAGCCATGTCGAGATGAGCTTCGCGATGCACAGCGCCGGCTTTGAATGCTTCGACGTGCACATGAGCGACTTGCAGGCCGGCCGCACGCGCCTGGAGATGTTCCAGGCCATGGTGGCGTGCGGCGGCTTCAGTTACGGCGATACGCTCGGCGCCGGCGAAGGCTGGGCGCGCTCGATCCTGTTCGATCCTGCGCTGGCCGACCAGTTCGCCGCGTTTTTCGCCCGCAGCGACACGCTCGCCTTAGGCGTGTGCAACGGCTGCCAGATGATGGCCGCGCTGGCTCCCATCATTCCCGGGGCGAACGCCTGGCCGCAATTCACACGCAACCGAAGCGAGCAGTTCGAAGCACGCCTGAGCCTGGTCGAAGTGTTGCCCAGTGCGTCGATCTTTTTCACCGGCATGGCTGGCAGCCGGCTGCCGATTGCCGTGGCGCACGGCGAGGGTTATGCCGATTTTTCGCAACGCGGCGACGCTTCAGCCGTGCACCGAGCACTGCGCTTCGTCGACAACGCCGGCAACCCGACGCAGGCCTATCCGTTCAATCCGAACGGCAGCCCCGAGGGGTTGACGGCGGTGACCACGCCCGATGGGCGCTTCACCGCCGTGATGCCGCACCCCGAGCGCGTGCTGCGCAATGTGCAGATGAGTTGGACAGACGCCGACAGCAGCGCGCCCAGCCCGTGGATGCGCATGTTCGAAAACGCCAGGCGGTGGTTGGCTTGACGGGCTCGACGAGAGGAACGACGCGTGCTGCGGTGCGCGGCCCGGCGGGAACGGCAAGCCTGCCTGCCGGGCGCTTCGAACGCCTGGACGCCCTGCGTGGCACGGCCATCGTATGGATGGCGGTCTTTCATTTCTGCTTCGACCTCAGCCACTTCAAGTTCATTCAACAGAACTTCTACACCGACCCGTTTTGGACGGTACAGCGAACCATGATCGTCAGCATGTTCATGTTCGTTGCCGGAGTCGGGCAGGCGATTGCATTGCAGCAGGATCGGGGTTGGCAGCGCTTCTGGCGGCGCTGGGCGCAAATCGCGGCTTGCGCGGTTCTCGTCAGCGCCGGCTCGGCGCTGATGTTCCCGAAGAGCTTCATCAGCTTTGGCGTGCTGCACGGCTTGGCGCTGATGTTGATCATCGTTCGACTCAGCCAGGGTGCCGGAGCGTGGCTGTGGCTGGCAGGCTTGTTGGCGATTGGCTTGCCGCAGTGGCTGCAGCACCCTTGGTTCGACACGCGTTGGACCAACTGGATCGGCCTGGTGACGCGCAAGCCCATTACCGAAGATTACGCCCCGGTCCTGCCCTGGCTCGGCGTGATGTGGTGGGGCCTGGCGTGCGGCCGCTGGGTGCTCGCGAGGCGCCCGGCCTGGCTGGCCGGTGGACTGCCGCGCGGCGCTCGTGGCCTGGCGCTGCTCGGTCGCTGGAGCCTGAGTTTCTACATGCTGCACCAGCCGGTATTGATCGGAGCCGTGCTCCTGGTCTCGGCGATGCGATGAGGCTCGCGCCGCGGGCCTTCAAGCAAGCTCAGGCTGAGTGGTTCGAGTGAGCGCTGGCTTTTGCCGAAAGCGCCTGATCACGCTCAGCACGGTTGCGCTCGATACGGAGTCGGTGAAACTCGTAGCGTTCCCGGGCCTGTTCGGCCTGAGCCACGCTCCACGCCTGCCAGCCCGTCCTGGCGTCGCTGACCGGGTGCATCGCGATGCAGTCGACCGGACAGACCGGCAGGCAGAGATCACAGCCCGTGCACAGGCGCTCAATGACGCCGTGCATGACTTTGGGCGCACCCACGATGCAGTCCACCGGGCAAACGTCGACGCACAAGGTGCAACCGATACATGCCGACTCGTCGATCCGCGCGACGCGCAAAGGGCCCTCGATGCCGTGCAATGCGCTGAGCGGAAGGACTGCGCCGCCCGTGATCCGGCCCAGGCGGGCCACGCCCTCTTGGCCGCCCGGCGGACATTGGTTGATGGCAGCGCGTTCATTCGCAATGGCCTGAGCGTAGCCGCGGCAATCGTCATAACCACAACGCCGGCACTGCGTCTGCGGCAGGGCGTCGTTGATTCGTTCGACAAGGCCGGCTTTGCCAATCACGCCGGGATTGTCACCGCGCGGCGTTTCTCTTCCTCGGTGCCGCGGCGCGCGCGCTGGCGGCGCTGCTCACCTGGTGTGCGGCGATGAAGTCGCGAACTTGCGGATAGACATGCTCGCGCCAGCGCCGGCCGGAGAAGATGCCGTAGTGCCCGGCGCCCATCACGTCGTAGTGGAACTGGCGCGCCTGGGGGATTCCCGTGCAGAGCTCATGGGCGGCACGCGTCTGCCCGGCGCCGGAAATGTCGTCGAGCTCGCCTTCGATCGTCAGCAAGGCGGCGCTTCTGATGTCTTGGGGCCGCACCGCCTGACCTCCCACCTTCCATGTGCCTTTGACGAGCGCGAAGGCCTGGAAAACGGTTCGGATCGTGTCGAGGTAGTAGTCGGCGGGCATGTCGAGCACCGCGTTGTACTCGTCGTAAAAATCGCGATGGAATTCAGCGCTGTCGCCGTCCCCGCGCACCAGGTCGAGAAAATAGTCGTAGTGCGACTTGAGGTGCCGGGCCGGGTTCATGGCGATGAACCCCGAATGCTGCAAGAACCCGGGGTAGACACGCCTGCCGGCGCCCGGGTAATTGACGGGCACCCGGTAGATCACGTTTTGTTCGAACCAACTGTGGCTCTTGTTCATCGCCAGGTTGTTCACCGCCGTCGGGCTCTTGCGCGCGTCGATCGGGCCGCCCATCATCGTCAGCGTCTGCGGGATGACTTCACCAGCGCTGGCCATCAGTGATACTGCGGCGAGCACGGGAACGGTGGGCTGGCACACCGAAATCACGTTCACTGTGCTGCCGATTTCGCGGATGAACTCCTGAGCGTAAGCGACGTAGTCGTCGAGGTGGAACGGCCCTGCGGCCTCGGGAACCATGCGGGCGTCGGTCCAATCGGTGACGAATACCTTGTGGTCGTGGAGCAGCTCGTGAACCGTGTCGCGCAGCAAGGTCGAGTGGTGCCCTGACAGCGGCGCAAAAACCAGGACGGTCGGCTGGTCTTTCATGCGCGCCAGCATCGCCGAGTCGTCGGTGAAGCGCTTGAAGCGAAGCAGGCGGCAGAAGGGCTTTTCCAGCGCCAACTGTTGCTGCACGGCGACCTCGACGCCGTCGATGGCGACCGAGTTGATGTTGAACTCGGGCTTTTCGTACTCCTTGGACAGGCGATGCATCAAATCCAGCCCTGCCGAAACGCGCTGCGCGAGCGGCGTGTGCGAATACGGCGATAGCGGATGTGTATACAGCTTCGACGACGCACTCGCGAACTCGGCGAACGGACTGAGCAGCGCTCGCTGCGTTTCAAACCACTGGTAGATCATTGCGAAACCCTTCCTGACGCAATGCAGCCCGGTCCCGAGGTTCCCGAGGCGGTGCAGGGTTCAGGGAAAATATTGTGCACCGCAGCATTGTACGCATTCTCAGTGCATGCTGAGGCAGTTTGTCTAGGGAGTTGCCCCGAGAAGAGGGGGCTTTCGCGGTCAATTCTGGGTTTGATCGGCCTTCAGGCGACGCGAGCGATGGCATCGACAACGCGGTCGAGGTTGGCGTGGTTCAACGCGGCGACGCAGATTCGCCCTGAATCCAGGCCATAGACGGCGAACTCGGCACGCAGGCGTTGCATCTGCTCCTTGTTCAGGCCGGAATAGCTGAACATGCCTTTTTGCGTCGTGATGTAGCTGATGTCCTGCCGGACCGCTGGCCCTTTGGAGTCGAGCGCGGCCTGGAGCCTGGCTCTGAGCAGGCCGCGCATTTCCCGAATGCGTTGCCGCATCGTCGCCAACTCGTCTTCCCATTGGGCGCGCAGCGCTGGCGTGGTCAACACCGTGGCAACGACTTGCGCGCCATGGGTGGGCGGGTTGGAGTAGTTGGTGCGGATCACGCGCTTGAGCTGGCTCAGCACCCGCGCCGCAGCGTCTTTTGAGTCGCACACCACGCTCAAGGCGCCGACGCGTTCGCCGTACAGCGAAAAGCTCTTTGAAAAGCTGGTTGCCACGTAAAACTCAAGCCCCGCGGTCAGGAACATCGCGACCACGGCCCCGTCTTCGGCGATGCCGTCGCCAAAGCCTTGGTAGGCCATGTCGAGAAAGGGCACGAGCTTGCGTGCTTGTACCGTGGCGATCACTTCGCGCCACTGCGCGGGATCGAGGTCGCAGCCCGTGGGGTTGTGACAGCAGGCGTGCAAGACGACGATGCTGCCCACCGGCGCTGCGTTCAACGCAGCCAGCATGGCCTGAACGTTCAAGCCGCGCCGGGCCGCGTCGTAATAGGGATAGCTTTGGACCACGAAGCCGGCGCCTTCAAATAGGGCGCGATGGTTCTCCCAACTGGGGTCGCTGATCAGCACATGCGCTGCTGGTCCGCCGGCGGGCTGGAGGCGGCGCAAGAAGTCGGCGCCGACTTTGAGACCTCCCGTTCCCCCCAGCGCCTGCACGGTGGCAACGCGACCCTGGCGCACGGCGTCGCATGGGTCGCCGAATACCAGGCCTTGAACGGCTTGGTCGTAGCTGGCGATGCCGTCGATCGGCAAATAGCTGCGTGCTTTCGGGCTTGCCGCCATCGCCGCCTCCGCCGCGCGGACGCACTCGAGCAGGGGCACCTTCCCGGTCTCGTCGCAGTAAACGCCCACGCCGAGGTTGACCTTGGCGGGATTGGCGTCGGCGTTGAACTGCTCGGTCAAACCGAGGATGGGGTCGCGCGGCGCGAGTTCAACGCCGGCCAGGTGCGAGGCCATGGGATTCCTTGTCAGTGGTGTGAAGGCGGGCAGAAGAGTTTTCCGCTACGCTGCGCGGTTGCTCAACCCCAAGGGGTGAGCCCTACGGCGCGAATTTTATCTGTCATGACCATCTCGACTGCAACGCAACGCCCCGCTCAAGTCACTGAGGCGCCGGTTGAAGGCGAGTTCGTCAGCTTCGACGATTCACCGTTTCAGTTGTTCCAGCCCTATGCGCCGGCAGGCGATCAGCCTGCGGCGATTGCGCAGTTGGTCGATGGCATCCGCGACGGCCTGAGCTTTCAAACCCTGCTCGGGGTCACCGGCTCGGGCAAGACCTTCACGATGGCCAATGTGATCGCGCGCATCGGCCGTCCGGCCATCGTGTTCGCACCGAACAAGACCCTGGCGGCTCAGTTGTACAGCGAGTTTCGCGAGTTCTTTCCGAAGAACGCCGTCGAATACTTCGTCAGCTACTACGACTACTACCAGCCCGAGGCCTATGTGCCGCAACGCGACCTGTTCATCGAGAAGGACAGCTCGATCAACGAACACATCGAGCAGATGCGTTTGTCGGCCACCAAGAGCCTTCTCGAGCGGCGCGACGTCGTGATCGTCGCCTCGGTCAGCGCCATCTACGGCATCGGCAACCCCGGCGACTACATGAAGATGGTGATGCTGCTGCGCGTGGGCGACAAGATCGGCCAGCGCGACGCGATCGCCCAACTGATCCGCATGCAATACCAGCGCAACGAAACCGATTTCAGCCGGGGCACGTTTCGAGTCCGCGGCGACACGATCGACGTGTTTCCGGCCGAGCACTCGGAACTTGCGATCCGTCTCGAGCTGTTCGACGACGAAGTCGAGTCGCTGCAACTCTTCGACCCACTCACCGGGCGGATCCGCCAGAAGGTGCCGCGCTTCACCGTGTTTCCGAGCAGCCACTATGTGACGCCGCGCGAACGGGTCGTCGCGGCGATCGAAACGATCAAGGACGAACTGCGCAACCGAATTGAAGAACTGGTGGGGGGGGGGAAACTGGTCGAAGCGCAGCGGCTCGAGCAGCGCACACGTTTCGATCTGGAGATGCTTCAGGAGGTGGGCCATTGCAAGGGCATCGAGAACTACTCGCGCCATCTGTCGGGGGCACTTCCCGGCGAGCCGCCGCCCACCCTGGTGGACTATCTGCCGGCTGATGCGCTGATGTTTCTCGATGAGTCGCATGTCCTCATCGGCCAGTTCGCAGGCATGTACAACGGTGACCGATCGCGCAAGACCACATTGGTCGAATATGGCTTTCGCCTGCCCAGTGCGCTGGACAACCGGCCCCTCAAGTTCGAGGAGTTCGAACGCAAGATGCGCCAGGCGATGTATGTATCGGCCACGCCCGGTGCCTACGAGACGCGCACTTCGGGCCAGGTGGTCGAGCAGCTGGTCAGGCCCACCGGCTTGGTCGACCCCAGTGTCGAAGTTCGTCCTGCGGCACTTCAAGTGGACGACGTATTGCAGGAAATCAGGCTGCGCGTCGATCTGGGCGAGCGTGTCCTGATCACGACGCTGACCAAGCGCATGGCCGAGCAGCTGACTGATTACCTCGCCGAAAACGGCGTGAAGGTGCGCTACCTGCACAGTGACGTCGATACCATCGAGCGCGTCGAAATCCTGCGCGACCTGCGCTTGGGCAGCTTCGACGTCCTCGTGGGGATCAACTTGCTGCGCGAAGGGCTGGACATTCCCGAGGTGTCCCTGGTCGCGATCCTGGACGCCGACAAGGAAGGTTTCTTGCGCTCGGAGCGAAGCCTGATCCAGACCATCGGGCGTGCCGCACGGCACCTCAATGGTGCCGCGATTCTGTACGCCGACAAAGAGACCGACTCGATGCGCCGTGCCATCGACGAAACGCAGCGCCGCCGCGATCGGCAAGTGGCCAGCAATATCGCCGCGGGCATCACGCCACGCAGCATCACGAAGCGGGTGCGCGATTTGATTGACGGCGTTTATAGTGAAAAGGGCGCGAAAGACGACTCGAAAGCCGCCAATGACGCCGTGACCCTGCTGGGCTTGAGCGAGAAAGACCTGGGCAAGCGCATCAAACAACTCGAAAGGCAGATGTTCGAGCATGCACGCAACCTCGAATTCGAGAAGGCAGCGCGCGTTCGCGACGAGCTGGCGCGCATCCGGCAACTGGTTTTTGGCGCCTAGCGGCTGAACTTGAAACCCTAAATCCCACGGAACTTGTAGTGCCAATCCCGACCAAATCAGTCGGCTACACGTATACTCGACTAATCTAGTCGGGCTCTAGGAGAACCTTATGCGCTTGACCACCAAAGGCCGCTTTGCGGTCACCGCGATGATCGACCTCGCCCTGCGCGAGCACACCGGGCCTGTGGCGCTGGCGGCGATCAGTGCGCGCCAGCAAATTTCCTTGTCCTACCTCGAGCAATTATTCGGCAAACTGCGCCGCAACCAGTTGGTGGAGAGCACGCGCGGCCCTGGCGGCGGCTATTCCCTGGGGCGCAAAGCGAACGAGATCACGGTCGCCGACATCATTCTTGCCGTCGATGAACCGCTCGACGCCACGGGTTGTGCCGGCAAGGACAACTGCATGGGCGACGACACGGGACGCTGTATGACGCACGACCTGTGGGCGAGCCTGAACGCCAAGATGATCGAGTTCCTCAATTCCGTGTCCCTACGCAATCTCGTCGACGACCAGGTCGCCAAAGGCGTGTCCATCGTCGAGCATCCCGTCAAGCGGGCGATCTCGAGCCAGCCGGTGGTCAAGCCTATCAAGATCACTGCGCCGAACTCGGTGTTCGCGTTCGGTGCCGCCTTTTCGAAGTAAGTGACGCGAATCAGCCGACCCTCTATTTCGAATCCTGCCATGGACATGACCCCGCATTTCCCCATCTACATGGACTACGGCGCCACCAGTCCGGTGGACCAGCGCGTCGTCGATGTCATGATTCCCTGGCTGCGCGAACATTTCGGCAACCCCGCCTCGCGCAGCCACGCCTGGGGCTGGGAGGCCGAGGCCGCGGTCGAGAAGGCGCGCGAACAAGTTGCTGAGCTGATCGGCGCGGACCCGCGCGAAATCGTCTGGACCTCGGGCGCCACGGAATCGAACAACCTGGCCCTGAAAGGGGCGGCGCAGTTCTACAAGAGCCGCGGCAAGCACCTGATCACGGTCAAGACGGAGCACAAGGCGGTGCTCGACACGATGCGCGAACTCGAGCGCCAGGGGTTCGAGGTCACCTATCTGGACGTGCAGGAAGACGGCCTTCTCGACCTGAACAAGCTCGAGGCGGCGATGCGCCCCGACACCATTGTGGTCTCGGTGATGTACGTCAACAACGAGATCGGGGTGATCCAGGACATCCCATCGATCGGGGAGCTGTGTCGCGCCCGTGGCATCGTCTTTCACGTCGACGCGGCACAAGCCACGGGCAAGGTCGCGATCGATTTGAAATCGCTGCCGGTGGACCTGATGAGTCTGGCGTCGCACAAGACTTATGGCCCCAAGGGCATCGGCGCGCTGTTTGTTCGGCGCAAGCCGCGCGTGCGCATCGAAGCCCAAATGCACGGCGGCGGCCACGAGCGCGGCATGCGGTCCGGCACCCTGCCCACGCACCAGATCGTCGGCATGGGCGAAGCCTTTCGCATCGCTCGCGAGGAAATGGGCGCCGAAAGCGAGCGCATTCGCATGTTGGCGCAGCGTCTGATCGATGGCCTGTCCGGCATCGAACAGACTTTCCTGAACGGCCACCCGGAAAAGCGCGTTCCCCACAACGTGAACATGAGCTTCAACTTCGTCGAAGGCGAGTCGCTGATCATGGGCATCAAGGGAATCGCGGTCTCGTCGGGTTCGGCGTGCACGTCGGCGAGCCTCGAGCCGAGTTATGTATTGCGTGCGCTCGGCCGCAGCGACGAACTGGCGCATTCGAGCCTGCGCATGACGATAGGCCGGTTCACGACGAAAGAAGAAATCGACTACGTGATCACGACATTGAAAGACCGCGTCGCCAAACTGCGAGAGCTCTCGCCCTTGTGGGAGATGTACCAAGACGGCGTGGACATCAGCACGATCCAGTGGTCAGCACATTGATCGCTCGATAACATTGGAGAAACACCATGGCATACAGTGAAAAAGTCGTCGACCATTACGAGAACCCGCGCAATGTGGGCTCGTTCGAGAAGGGCGATGAAACGGTGGGTACGGGCATGGTCGGCGCACCGGCTTGCGGCGACGTGATGAAGCTGCAAATCAAGGTCAATCCGAGCACAGGCTTGATCGAAGACGCCAAGTTCAAGACCTATGGTTGTGGCTCGGCCATCGCTTCCAGCTCGCTGGTGACCGAATGGGTCAAGGGCAAGTCGCTCGACGAAGCCCTGACGATCAAGAACTCGCACATTGCGGTGGAACTGGCCTTGCCGCCGGTGAAGATTCACTGCTCGATCCTGGCCGAAGATGCGATCAAAGCGGCCGTCAAGGACTACAAGGCGAAAAGCACGGGTCTGCCCCAAAGCGCTGACCAGGTCCATTGAGCATCGGGCGCTGAGAGCGAAGATGGCAGTCACCCTGACCGAAGCGGCAGCGCGCCACGTCATGCGCTACTTGGGTAAACGCGGCAAAGGCGTCGGTGTGCGCCTGGGCGTCAAGACCACGGGCTGCTCCGGCCTTGCGTACACGCTCGAGTACGCCGACGAACTGGCGCCGGAAGATATCGTCTTCGAGGGGCATGGGGTCAAGGTGCTGGTCGGCCCGAAAAGCCTGCCCTATATCGACGGCACCGAACTCGACTTCGTACGCGAAGGCTTGAACGAGGGCTTCAAGTTCCACAACCCGCGCGAGAAAGACCGCTGCGGGTGCGGCGAGTCTTTCCGCGTCTGAAAGCCAGCGCCTGGAGTCGGCGCCCCCGCTACCCTGCGCGGCGCCACGCCGTGCTTGCCATGTCCGCCGAGCCCGCCATCACCATCAGCGCCGAAAGCCCCGACCAGCCCGACATTCGCGTGCTGTTGGGCGAACTCGACTCCTACTTGACGGCTCTGTACGAGCCCGAGCACAACCACATCCTGGATGTGCAGGCGCTGCTGGCGCAGCACGTGTTTTTCGTTGTTGCACGTCGCGAGCGTGCAGCCGTCGGCTGCGCGGCGCTGCGCGTCGTGCCGGGCGAACCAGCGACGCTGGGCCAGCCCTATGGCGAGATCAAGCGCATGTACGTGCGACCCGAGCTGCGCGGCCAAGGCATCGCGCGTGCCTTGCTGGCAAGACTCGAGGCCCGGCTGACAGGCCGGGGCATCCACCTGGCGCTGCTGGAAACCGGCGGGCGCCAGGGCGAGGCGCTGCGCCTGTACGAGCGCTGTGGCTACGTCAAGCGCGCGCCGTTTGGCGGCTACGAAGACAACGGCACCAGTGTGTTCTACGCGAAGCATCTGGCTTCGAACTCCGGATGAAGCTCGACAGCGACGATTTCGAGCTGTTCGGCCTTGCGCGGCGCTTTCATCTCGACCGCGCAGACTTGGACGAGCGCTGGCGCGCGTTGCAGGGCCAAACCCACCCCGACAAGTTCGCCGCCGAGGGTGCGGCGGCCAAGCGCATTGCCCTGCAATGGGCCGTGCGCGTCAACGAAGCCTATCAACGTCTGAAGGATCCGCTGCGCCGAGCAGCCTATCTGTGCGAACTCGCCGGCCACCCCATAGCCGCCGAAACCAACACGGCCATGCCGGCAGCGTTTTTGGTGCGGCAGATGGAATTGCGCGAATCTCTCGACGAGGCCAGGTCGCCCCAGGACATTGCAGCGCTGGCGCAAGACATTGCCGCGCAGCGCCAAGCCGCGGCGCAGCGCCTGCAACACCTGCTCGACGTCGCTCAGGACACGGCCTCAGCGGCGCAGGAGGTCAGAGCCCTCATGTTCCTGGAGCGCTTCGCCGCCGACATCGAGCATCGCCTCGCGGCGCTGGAACAATAGAGCCATGGCCCTGCTGCAGATTTCCGAGCCCGGCGGCACACCCGATCCGCACCTGCGCCGCATCGCCGTGGGCATCGACCTGGGCACCACGCATTCCCTGGTGGCCGCAGTTCGCAACGGCGTGGCGGAATGTCTGCCCGACGAGAACGGCCACGTGATCCTGCCTTCGGCGGTTCGCTACCTGGCGCAGGGCCGCCTTCAAGTCGGAGCGGCAGCGCTCGCCGACGCAGCACTGGACCCGCGCAACACCATCCTCTCGGTGAAGCGCTTCATGGGCCGTGGCGCGAGCGATGTGGCGGGTCGCGAACGCTTGCCTTATGAGTTCGTCGACGCGCCTGGCATGTTGAAGCTGCGCACCGCCGCGGGCGACAAGTCGCCGGTGGAAGTTTCGGCGGAAATCCTCGCCACCCTGCGCCAGCGCGCCGAAGACAGTTTCGTCGACGATCTGTTCGGCGCCGTGATCACCGTGCCGGCGTATTTCGACGACGCGCAGCGCCAGGCGACCAAGGACGCCGCCCAGCTCGCCGGCTTGAACGTGCTGCGCCTGATCTCCGAGCCTACCGCCGCGGCCATCGCCTATGGCCTGGAGCACGGCGCCGAGGGGCTCTATGCGGTGTACGACCTGGGAGGCGGCACTTTCGACATTTCGCTGCTGCGCCTGGCCGCCGGCGTGTTCGAAGTGGTGGCCACCGGTGGCGACTCGGCGCTGGGCGGCGACGATTTCGACGCCGCGCTCGCCGCCTGGGCCCTGCAAGGCAGCGGCCTGGCAGCGCAGACGCCGCAAGACAAACGCGCACTATTGGTCGCAGCGCGTGCCGCCAAGGAAAAGCTCTCGAGCGCCGATCATGCGACCCTGGCCTGCCCGCTTTCTGCCGGCACCGAGCTTTCAGTGCGAGTGACGCGCGACGATTTCGAGGCCCTGTCGAAGGACATGGTGGCGCGCACCCTCAGCGCAGTGCGCAAGGTGCTGCGCGACGCGCAGGTTGACAAGGCCGATGTCAAGGGCATCGTGATGGTCGGCGGCTCGACACGCATGCCCCTGGTCCAATCGGCGGTGGCTCAGTTCTTTGGCAAACCGCCGTTGATCGACATGAACCCCGACGAAGTGGTGGCGCTCGGTGCGGCGATCCAGGCCAATGCACTGGCCGGCAATGCCGGTGCCGAGGAGTTGCTCCTGCTCGACGTGATCCCGCTGTCCCTGGGGCTGGAGACGATGGGCGGCCTGGTCGAGCGCATCATCCCGCGCAACAGCACGATCCCCACGGCACGCGCCCAGGAATTCACGACGTTCAAGGACGGGCAGACCGCGATTGCGCTGCATGTGGTGCAAGGCGAGCGCGAACTTGTCACTGATTGCCGCTCGCTGGCGAAGTTCGAATTGCGCGGCATCCCGCCCATGGTGGCCGGCGCGGCGCGGGTGCGCGTGAGTTTCCAGGTCGACGCCGACGGCCTGCTCAGCGTCGGCGCGCGCGAGCAGGTATCGGGTGTCGAGGCGACGGTCGCCGTCAAGCCCAGTTACGGCTTGGGCGACGAGGACATCGCGCGCATGCTCACCGAGAGTTTTTCCAGCGCCGAGCAAGACATGCACGAGCGCAGCCTGCGCGAGTCGCGCGTCGAAGCCGAACGATTGGTCTTGGCCACGCGCGCGGCGCTGGCGGCCGACGGCGACTTGCTCAGTGCAGCCCGGCGCGAATCGATCGAGGCCCTGTTGGCGGCCGTGCAAGGAGTTCGCGAGGGCAACGACCACCACTGCATCGACGCGGCCGTCGAAGCGCTGGCCCAAGGCACCGAGGAGTTTGCCGCCGAACGCATGAACCGCGGCATCCGCAGCGCGCTCGCGGGCAGACGCGTCGAGGATGTCTGACGCACTGGCGCCGAACATGCCCACCATCAAATTACTGCCGCACGCCGAGTACTGCCCGGCCGGCACGGAAATAACAGCCGACCCGGGCACATCGATCTGCGAGGCGCTGCTCGAGCACCACATCGAGATCGAACACGCCTGCGAATTGAGCTGTGCCTGCACCACTTGCCATGTGATCGTGCGCGAGGGCTTCGACTCGCTCGGCGAACTCGATGAAAGCGAAGAAGACCTGCTCGACCGTGCCTGGGGCCTGGAGCCGACCTCGCGCCTGTCGTGCCAGGCGATCCTGTCGCAGCGCGACGTGGTCATCGAGATCCCGAAGTATTCGATCAATCACGCCAAGGAAAAGGGCGGGGGTTGAAGAGGTGTAGGTCTGGCTCGATGCCGAATCGCGATCTATTTCTTTCAGTCAAACCGTAGTGCCTGCAAGCATTTGCGCGTTGCTCGGCACGGAGTGACCGATTGTCGGCCCGAATGCTTGCCCTACGCTTCTCGCCGATCAAGGCAGAGCCGCAAACTCGGCCCCGAGTACGGGACCTCAAACAGTGCGGGCTTGGCGCGCTGAAGCGCGCCGACCTTGACCGGCTGCGATGCTCGGCTGCGCAAAACGGGCCGCCACCTGACCACCCCGCGCCGGCTCAGGGAGGTGGGGAGGACTGCGAGCAGATTGAGTTACGTAGCCGAGCTGCCCATGGAGAGTTTGTCACCGTCCGGATGTAGAAGGCCCTGCTCGCGATGCACGGTTACATCGGACAATCCGCAGAAAACGTCCGTGTTGACACGGTGTCGATTTCAGGCTGGGCGTCACAATTCGGACTGCATCGGAGAGCCACATGGCAAAACCTCGAGTCTTCATCAGTTTTGACTTCGATCACGATGAGGATCTTCGAAACTTGTTGGTCGGTCAATCGAAGAATCCAGATTCACCTTTCGAGCTCGCGGATTGGTCGGTCAAGGAGCCGATGACCGGCGATTGGAAGACGAAAGTTAGGCTTCGTATTAGGCGTGTCGACCAGGTCATCGCTATTTGTGGCCTCAACACCGGCGCGGCCACCGGTGTCTCTGCTGAACTTTCGATCGCACGGGAAGAAGGGAAGCCATACTTCTTGCTTTGGGGGCGGGCAAGCGGGACCTGTATCAAGCCTCAAAGTGCTCTGGTCTCGGACAAAATCTACAAGTGGACGTGGGACAACCTCCGGGCCCTCGTCGGCGGTTCTAGGTAGCGGCAAGACATCGATAGCGTATGCAGCGCGCCCTTTGTGTCGGCATTGACGAGTACCCGATGGGCCAGTTGTTTGGGTGTGTGAGTGATGCAGAGCGGATCGCACAGACGATCGCGCGAAACTACGATGGTTCACCTAACTTCGACTGCAAGGTACTCACAGCGCCGATTGGCTCCGATCCGAATTTGATAACTCGCCCGGTACTGCGTGAGGCAATCGAGCAGCTGTTTGCCGATCGCGCCGACGTTGCAGTACTGCACTTCTCGGGCCACGGTACTGTCAACAATCTGGACGGCTACCTCGCCACCCAGGATGCCAAGCGCTACGACGAGGGCGTTGCAATGGGTGATGTCTTGCGGCTCGCAAATGACTCGCGAGCTGCCGAAGTGGTAATCTTGTTGGACTGCTGCTTTTCAGGTGCACTGGGAAATCCTCCGGCAATCGACAACAAGAAGGCGTTGTTGCGAGAGGGTGTGTCGATCCTCACCGCCAGTAGAGCCGATCAACCTTCGGTTGAGGCAGGCGGCGGCGGCCTCTTCACTTCGCTTGCGGTTGATGCTTTGCTGGGTGGTGCAGCTGACATCCTCGGCACCGTGACTGCGCCAGCTCTATACGCCTTTGTGGAGGCGGCGCTCGGTGCTTGGGATCAGCGCCCGCTCTTCAAATCGCACGTCGCCCGATTGGTTGCGCTCCGACGCTGTGCTTCACCTGTCGAAAGATCGATACTTCGAAGACTTCCGATCCTCTTTCCTCTTCCTGCGGAGGATCTCCCGCTAGATCCTAGTTACGAGCCGACGGCGCCGACCGCAACCGCGTCGAAGGTCTCTGCGTTCGCTGAGCTTCAAGCCCTAAGTCGAATCCATCTAGTCGAACCCTGCGACGCGCCGCACATGTACGCAGCGGCAATGAATTCGCGTGCCTGCCGATTGACGCCGACCGGACGGTACTACTGGCGACTCGCGTCTAACAATCGAATCTAGACTACAAAGGGAGGTCTCCCCGCTCTGACGGGGCGTGGTTACTCGCCACCCCCTGTTCCCGTCGTTCGCGGGAGTCAGACCGGTTTATTCGTGAGGCCTAACGATACTATCGAGATACCCAGCGCTAGTCTGGTTGCACAACAGGAGCAATGAGAGATGATCCGCGCATTCCTGAGTTTCGTTGAAGAAGACTTGAACCTGGTGAACCTATTCAGAGGGCAGGCGAAGAACGACAATTTGGATCTGGAGTTTGCAGACTACTCCATCAAGGAGCCGTTCGACAGCACGAACGCCAATTACATCGCCCGCGGCATCACTGATCAGATCAAGTTGGCGAATCTAACAATCTGTTTGTATGGGCCGACGACCTACACGAGCAAGTGGGTGGATTGGGAGTTGCGGAAGACGCTTGATTTGAACAAGCCGATCATGGGTGTTGCCCTGTATGGCGGCGGTCGGGTGCGCTACTACCCGGCGGCGCTAGAGGGGAAGCCAATGGTCGCCTGGAACGTCCCCGAAATAGTTCGAACGATGCGGCGCCTCGTGCGGTAATTGGTCGCTGGTCACGGGGCGATGACGATGGATGATGCTGCGATCAAGAAGTATCTCGCCGGTGACTACGCGAAGGCAGTCAAGTTCTACGACGACCGCGCATGCAGGGCAAAGCGTTGGTTCAACGGCCTGTCCATATACCTTAGCGTCGTTGCCGCGCTCTTGATTCCCATCGTCGCTTTTGCCCCCGCTGGCCTTTGCTGGCGGATCCTGGCGGCGTCCCTATCAGCGAGTATGGTCGTGTCAACGGCATTGCTGGCTCACTTCAGATGCCACGAAAACTGGCTGTCGTATCGAGGCTCCTGGGATTCGTTAGAGCGCGAGCGGCGTCTCTTCGAAAACGGAGCGGGCGCCTATGGGTCGGTTGCGGACAGCGGTGCACTATTTGTGGAGCGCGTTGAGGCGATCTTGGCCAGAGAGGGCACCGACTTCTACGCGAGAAATGCGAAGAGTGCGGAGCAAACGAGGCCCGCGGACGATTGACAGTTCCATTCGCGGAGCAACGATGGTGTCATCATGCTGATTCCCGTTTTTGTATCGATGCCGAATACGCTTAGCGAGCAGCAGCTCTCGGCGCATCAGCTTGTCCTGGGTGAACTTGGGCACTACGGCATTGAAGCGCGTACGCTCGGGAGGACGGACTATCCAACCAACTTCCCTCTAAGGGAAGTGCTGACCCTTGCCAAACACTGTTCCGGTGGGGTAATTCTTGGCTTCTCGCAGTTCGAGGCGACAGCAGGCACCTGGAAGAAGGGAACACCGTTCAGGTCCAGTGTAAAGAAGGGTGAGTCGGTCTTGTTTCCAACGCCGTGGAACCAGTTGGAAACAGGGGTACTGTTTGCGCTGAACGTCCCATTGCTCGTATTCCGCGAATTCGGAATTACTGGGGGAGTCTTCGACAACGGCGTAACTGACCTGTTCGTGCACACCATGCCGAAGCTCGACGCCGAGTATCAGGACAGGAAGGCACTGAGGGCGGTTTTTCAAAAATGGACGGCACAAGTGCGCGGACACTACTACGGGGAAAAGTGAGGGCAAACGTCGGCCGGCAAGACGGCGACGATGTTGCAGCCGCATTTGAGCAGGCCGATGGGCAACAAACGCGAACGCTGCGCCTCCGACTCGGCTTGTGCGTCGTTCGGGTCGGCGTCGAGCGAATCGGGCGCGCCTATGGCCAGGCGCAGTGCCGGTGCTTGCGCCATGCGCAGTCGCACGGCGACATTCACGCCGGCCCTACACTGCCGCGATGAATGTGTTGGGGATTGAAACTTCCTGCGACGAGACCGGTGTCGCCTTGGTTCGAAGCGTTGGCCGTGCGACGCCGACGCTCTTGGCTGATGCCCTGCACAGCCAGGTCGAAATGCATGGAGCCTATGGCGGAGTCGTGCCCGAGCTGGCCTCGCGCGACCACATCCGGCGGGTCGTGCCGTTGACGCGCGAGGTGCTTGCGCAATCAGGCCTCGCGCTGGATGAAATCGACGTCGTCGCCTTCACGCGCGGGCCGGGCTTGGCGGGCGCCTTGCTCGTCGGTGCCGGCATGGCGTGTTCGCTGGCGGCGGCATTGAACCGGCCGGTAATCGGCGTGCACCACCTGGAGGGTCATTTGCTGTCGCCGTTTCTGTCGCGCGACGCTCCCGAATTCCCATTCGTCGCGTTGCTGGTGTCGGGAGGGCATACGCAGCTGATGCACGTCGAGGACGTCGGCTGCTATGCACTGCTCGGCGAAACGATCGATGACGCAGCCGGCGAAGCCTTCGACAAGTCCGCGCAATTGCTGGGCCTGGGCTACCCCGGCGGCCCGGCGCTGGCGCGGCTGGCTGCATTCGGCGACCGCGCTGCCTTCGACCTGCCTCGGCCATTGATGCACAGCCCGACTCTCGACTTTTCGTTCGCCGGCTTGAAAACTGCCGTGCGCACCAGGGTGCTGAAGTTGGGCAGCAATGTCTGCGAGCAGATGCGCGCCAACCTGGCTGCGGCCACGCAAGAGGCGATCGTCGACGTGCTGGTGCGCAAGTCCGTCCTGGCGCTCGAGCGAACCGGCTTGTCGCGGCTGGTGGTGAGCGGCGGGGTGGGAGCGAACCTCCGGTTGCGCGAGCAGCTCGACGCTGCATGCAGCAGGCGTGGTGCCAGGGTGCACTACCCTGAGTTCGAGCTGTGCACCGACAACGGCGCGATGATCGCCTTGGCCGCAGCGATGCGGCTGCAGCGCGGTTTGGCCGATGTATCGACGCACTACGCCTTCGATGTCAAACCGCGCTGGCCCTTGAGCGGCGTCAGCGCCGACATGAGCGCTGTCAGTGATCGGCGACCCGAAGTCGAAACATGAGAAGCGCGATCGAAGCATTGCCGGCGTCGAAGATCCGCGAAGTGGCCAACGCCGGTATCGGCCGCAGCGATGTGTTGGCGTTCTGGTTCGGCGAAAGCGACGAGCCGACTCCCGTTTACGTGGGCGAAGCGGCGGCGCGATCGATTGCCGCGGGCGACACTTTCTACGCCCACAACCTCGGCTTGCCGGAACTGCGCGAGGCCATTGCGGCCTATATGAGCGGCTTGCATGGCGCGCTGCCGATGCAACGCATCGCCGTCACCTCGAGCGGCGTGAACGCGCTGATGTTGGCGATGCAGGCCTTGCTGAACCCCGGCGACGAGGTCGTCGCTGTCGTGCCTCTGTGGCCGAACCTGACAGCGCAGCCGGCGATCCTGAGTGCCTCGGTCAAGACCGTGTCCTTGCGCGTGCAAGCCGGCGCATGGCGGCTCGACTTGCAGAGCCTGCTCGACGCCGTGACGCGGGCGACGCGCGTGCTCCTGGTCAACGCGCCGAACAATCCCACCGGCTGGGCGCTCACGCGCGCCGAGCAACAAGCCCTGCTGGACCATTGCCGGCGCACCGGCACCTGGATCGTTGCCGATGAGGTGTACGAGCGTCTCTACTACGTCGCAGGACAAGGCTGCGCGCCGAGTTTCCTGGATATCACGCAGCCCGATGACAAACTCATCGTCGCTCAGAGTTTCTCCAAGAGCTTCGTCATGACGGGCTGGCGCCTGGGCTGGTTGGTTGCGCCCGACGCGCTGATACAGGGCCTGGGCAAGTTGATCGAATTCAACACCTCGTGTGCGCCGACCTTTGTGCAGCGCGCCGGCTTGGCAGCCTTGGCCGGCGCCGATGAATTCGTGCCCGGCCTCGTGCAGCGCCTGAAGGCCTGCCGCGACATCCTCGTGCCGCAGCTCGCGGCGCTGCCGGGCATCGAGCTGGCCCTGCCCGAGGCCGGCATGTACGCCTTTTTTCGGGTGCAAGGGCAGGGCGATTCGCTGGCCTTTGCGAGGCGCCTGGTCGCCGAAGTCGGCCTGGGCCTGGCGCCCGGCGTCGCGTTCGGGCCGCAGGCCGAAGGCTGGCTTCGTTGGTGCTTCGCTACGCGCGAGCCACGGCGCCTGAGCGAGGGTGTGCAGCGACTCGCGCTTGCGCTGCGCCTATAATCCAATGCTCTTCGGGTGCTGGCACTCGAGGGCAGGCACGGCGCCGGTCGGTTTCACCGGTGACCGCAAGTGATCCATCGGAACCGCGGTGTCCCGGGCCATAGGCGGCTCGGGGTGCTCGGGTCCATCAAACAGGAAACGAGTCATGACCGCCACCACGGCGCACAAGGCCGAGATCGTCAAGGCCAACGCACGCAGCGCCAACGACACCGGATCGCCAGAAGTGCAGGTTGCATTGCTGACCGACCGCATCAACGAACTCACGCCGCACTTCAAGACGCACTTGAAAGACCACCATGGTCGGCGTGGCTTGCTCAAGATGGTCAACCGGCGCAAGAGCCTGTTGAGCTACCTGAGGGAAACCGACGCCGCGCGCTACACGGCGTTGATCCAGAAACTGGGTTTGCGCAAGTAGCGCTGCTTCATCGCGAGCCTGCACGACCGAGCCTGTCTGGAATTCGCCAGCGCAGGTTCGCCGCATCAACCACCGAGCACCGAGCACCGGATTGAATCGAACCTCGTCGCGCTCCCGTGTCATTCCATCGATGTTCCGCGGCGAACACCATTGGAATGGCATCACGCCACGAAGTCCGGTTGTGTCGCCCCGCTGAGCCGCCATCGACAAGGCACAAGGCCAGCCCTAACCGGAGAAATACGCATGAGCATGTTCAAGAAAATCACCAAGACGTTCGAATGGGGTTCACACAAGGTCACGCTGGAAACCGGCGAAATCGCGCGCCAGGCCAGCGGCGCCGTGCTCGTCGATATCGAAGACACGGTCGTGCTCGCCACGGTCGTGGCTGCCAAGTCGGCCAAGGCCGGGCAGGACTTCTTTCCGCTGACCGTCGACTACATCGAGAAGACCTATGCGGCGGGCAAGATCCCTGGCAGTTTTTTCAAGCGCGAAGGCCGGCCCAGCGAGTTCGAGACGCTGACCTCGCGGCTCATCGACCGGCCCTTGCGCCCGCTGTTTCCAGAGGGCTTTTTCAACGAAGTGCAGGTCGTTGTGCATGTGCTGTCGCTCAACCCCGAAGTCCAGGCCGATATCGCGGCGCTGATCGGCGCCAGCGCGGCGCTCGCGATTTCGGGCATCCCCTTCAATGGCCCGATCGGCGCCGCGCGCGTGGGCTATATCGACGGCCAATACGTGCTGAACCCGGGCAAGACACAGCTCACGCAATCGAAAATGGAGTTGGTCGTCGCCGGCACCGAAGCAGCCGTGTTGATGGTGGAGAGCGAAGCCCAGCAGTTGAGCGAAGAGGTGATGCTCGGCGGTGTGGTATTCGGCCACGAGCAGGGCAATATCGCGATCAATGCGATTCACGACCTGGTGCGTGACGCCGGCAAACCGGCCTGGGACTGGTCGCCGCCGGCCAGGGACGAAGCCTTCATCGCCCGAGTGGTGGCGGTGGCCGAGGGACCGCTTCGCGCGGCCTACCAGATCCGCTCCAAACAGGCCCGCACCCACGCGTGTCGCGAGGCCTATGCCTTGACCAAGGTGGCATTGATGGAGCAGGGCGCGGCGTTCGACGAAGTCAAGTTGGAGGGCATGCTCTTCGACATCGAAGCGCGCATCGTGCGCAGCCAGATTTTGGCGGGAGAACCGCGCATCGACGGCCGCGACACGCGCACCGTTCGCTCTATCGAGATCCGCAACGGCGTCCTGCCCCGAGTACACGGTTCGGCGCTGTTCACGCGCGGCGAAACGCAGGCGCTGGTTGCAGCCACACTCGGCACGGCACGCGACGCGCAGCGCATCGATGCACTCGCCGGCGAGTTCACCGAGCAGTTCATGCTGCACTACAACATGCCTCCGTTCGCGACCGGTGAGACCGGCCGCGTCGGAACTCCCAAGCGTCGCGAAATCGGCCACGGACGCCTGGCAAAACGCGCGCTCGTGGCGGTCTTGCCCGGCCAGGCCGACTTCCCGTACTCGATGCGCGTCGTCTCCGAGATCACGGAGAGCAACGGCTCGTCGTCGATGGCCTCGGTGTGCGGTGCTTGCCTCGCGCTGATGGATGCCGGTGTGCCGCTCAAGGCCCACGTGGCCGGTATCGCGATGGGCCTGATCAAGGACGCGAACCGCTTCGCTGTGTTGACCGACATCCTGGGCGACGAGGATCACCTGGGCGACATGGATTTCAAGGTCGCCGGCACCACGAGCGGCATCACGGCGCTGCAGATGGACATCAAGATCCAGGGCATCACCAAGGAAATCATGCAGGTCGCATTGGCGCAGGCCAAGGAAGCGCGACTCCACATCCTGGGCAGGATGGTCGCGGCGATGGGTGGCGCGAAGACCGAGGTCTCGCAGTTTGCGCCGCGCCTGTACACGATGAAGATCAACCCCGACAAGATTCGCGACGTGATCGGCAAGGGTGGTGCGACGATTCGTGCGCTGACGGAGGAAACCGGGACGACGATCGACATCGGCGAGGACGGCACGATCACGATCGCATCCACCGACGGCGACAAGGCGGCCTTTGCGAAAAAGCGCATCGAAGAGATCACGGCCGAAGTGGAAGTGGGCAAGGTCTACGAAGGCCCGATCACGAAGATTCTCGACTTCGGCGCCCTCGTCAACCTGATGCCCGGCAAAGACGGGTTGCTGCACATCAGCCAGATCGCGCACCAGCGCGTCGAGAGGGTCACCGACTTCCTCAAGGAAGGGCAGGTCGTGCGGGTCAAGGTGCTCGAGACGGACGAAAAAGGACGCGTCAAGTTGTCGATGAAAGCCTTGCTCGACCGCGACGCCCAGCCCGCCCCAGCGCATCACGAGTGAGCGCGGCTTCCTGCAAATCCGCATGAACGCGATTGAAATTTCGAGCTTCGGCGCGCCCGAGGTGTTGCGCCCGGTGCAGCGGCCCGACCCGGTGGCCGGTGCGGGCGAGTTGCTGATCGAGGTGGCCGCTGCCGGTGTGAACCGGCCCGACGTGCTGCAACGCAAGGGGCTCTATCCCGTGCCGCCGGGAGCGTCCGACTTGCCGGGTCTCGAAGTGGCCGGCGTCATCGTGAACGGCGACCCTGTTGCCATGAAAGCGGCGGGCTTTGCGGTGGGTGACAGGGTTTGTGCGCTCGTGGCGGGCGGCGGCTATGCGCAGTTGTGCGTGGCACCAGTGGAACAATGTTTGCCCAGCCCCAAGGGCCTGAGTGACATCGAAGCGGCAAGCCTTCCTGAGACGTTTTTCACCGTCTGGTCGAATGTGTTCGACCGCGCCAAGCTGCAAGCGGGCGAGACCGTGCTGATTCAAGGTGGCACCAGTGGCATCGGCGTGACCGCCATTCAGATGGCCAAGGCGGCGGGCGCGACCGTCATCGCCACAGTAGGCAGCGACGACAAGTGCAGCGCCTGCATCAAGCTCGGCGCCGATCACGCGATCAACTACCGGACGCACGATTTTGTCGAAGAGGTGCTTCGCATCACTTCGAAGGGCGGAGCCAATGTCGTTCTCGACATGGTGGCCGGCGCCTACATCGCGCGCGAGATCAAGTGCATGGCCGAAGACGCGCGCTTGGTCATCATCGCCGTGCAAGGTGGCGTGGAAGCGCAGATCGACGCCGGCTCGGTGCTGCGGCGTCGCTTGACGATCACGGGATCGACACTGCGGCCACGCCCGGTCGCATTCAAGGCCGCGATTGCCAAGGCCTTGCGCGCCCGAGTCTGGCCGTGGCTGGAAAGCGGCCGCGTCAAACCCGTCATCCACCAGGTGTTCCCGGCCGCGCAAGCGGCGGCGGCGCATGCCTTGATGGAATCCAACCAGCACATCGGCAAGCTCGTGCTGACCTGGTGAACAGCGTGGCGCGATCCAAACTCGTCGTGGGCAACTGGAAGATGAACGGCAACCGCGCCGTCAATACCGCATTGCTCGCCGAATTGAAGGCTGCGGGGCCCTGGGTCGCCGAAGTGGCGGTTTGCGCGCCTTTTCCCTACCTCGCCGACGTGGCCTTGTCGCTGCAAGGCGCCGGCATCGCCTGGGGCGCGCAGGACTGTTCGGCGTTCGACTCCGGCGCCTATACCGGCGAAGTGGCGGCAACGATGCTCGCCGAGTTCGGCTGCCGCTATGTGATCGTCGGCCATTCGGAGCGGCGCGCATTGCACCGCGAGGGCGATCAGCTCGTGGCCGACAAAGCCAAGGCCGCACTCGCGCACAACCTCACTCCCATCGTGTGCGTGGGCGAAACACTCGCCGAGCGCGAAGCCGGGCAAACTGAAATCGTCGTGAAGCGCCAGCTGTCGGTCGTGATCCACACGCTGGCGCATTGCATTTCTCAGGTCGTCGTCGCCTATGAGCCGGTGTGGGCCATCGGCACGGGCAAGACGGCCACTCCCGCGCAGGCGCAGGCCGTGCATGCCCTGCTGCGCCTGCAGTTGACCGCGGCGTCGCAAAAGGCCGGCGAGATGAAGATTCTGTACGGTGGCAGCGTCAAGCCTGACAACGCGGCGATCCTTTTTGCGCAAAGCGATATCGACGGCGGCCTGATCGGTGGAGCTTCGCTGAAGGCCACTGATTTCGTCGCGATTTGCCGCGCCGCCGCGTGAGAGCAAGTCCATGCCAGGGGCCCTGCGTCGCCTGTCCCCCGTGGGGGCCGAGCAAGCTCGGGAGGGCCCTAGGCGTTGCGTGACGGGACCGACATGAAATTTCTTCGGAGTTGAACGAATGAATGTGCTCTTGAATCTCGTGGTGGCGACGCAGATCCTGTCTGCCCTGGTCATGATCGGCCTCGTTCTCATCCAGCATGGCAAGGGTGCCGACATGGGCGCTTCGTTCGGCAGCGGGGCGTCGGGCAGCTTGTTCGGAGCCACCGGCAGTGCGAACTTCCTGTCGCGCTCCACGGCAGTGTGCGCCGCCGTGTTCTTCCTGTGCACGCTGTCCCTGGCCTATACCTCGAACGACCGCACGCCCTCGCGTGGTGGCAGCGTTCTCGATCGGCCGGCCTCGGCTGCGTCGGCAGTTCCCGCCAGCGGCGCCGATCTGGTGCCTGGCGCGGCCAGTGGCGTCGGTGTTGGTGTCCCCACGAGCCCGGCGCCTGCTGCGTCGGGTGCAGGGGCCATTCCGACCCAGTAGCAGCCAGGCTCGCGCAGCACGTGAGCGCACAAAGTGTTGTGGTTAGAATCGACGGCTGTTTGGAAAGCTCATCCTCAGGCAATCCAGAGCCGGATCGTGGTGCGGCGCCGACGTGGTGAAATTGGTAGACACGCTATCTTGAGGGGGTAGTGGCGAAAGCTGTGCGAGTTCGAGTCTCGCCGTCGGCACCAAGAGCTAACGCCTGACCCCTGCCTCTTTCGCTGCCCGTTCGACTTCAGACCCGACTACGACGCGCGCCCTCTCGACCGACCATGAATCTGGAACCCTACCTCCCGGTCATTCTGTTCATCCTGGTCGGCCTTGCAGTGGGTGTTGCGCCGCAAGTGCTGGGCTTCGTGCTCGGACCGCACAAGCCCGACGCGGCGAAGAACTCTCCCTACGAATGCGGTTTCGAAGCCTTCGAAGACGCGCGCATGAAATTCGACGTGCGCTACTACCTGGTGGCGATCCTGTTCATCGTGTTCGACCTGGAGATCGCCTTCCTGTTTCCCTGGGCCGTGGCGCTGCGCGAAATAGGCCCCGCAGGCTTTTGGGCAATGATGGTTTTTCTGGCGATCCTTGTCGTGGGCTTCGCGTATGAGTGGAAGAAGGGCGCACTCGATTGGGAGTGAGCGCCTGAGAACCGACGAGCTACACCATGGGCATTGAAGGCATCCTGAAGGAAGGTTTCGTCACGACGAGTCTGGACACCGTGATCAACTGGTCCAAGACGGGTTCCATGTGGCCCATGACTTTCGGTCTGGCATGCTGCGCCATCGAGATGATGCACGCCGGCGCAGCGCGCTATGACATCGACCGCTTCGGCATGCTGTTTCGCCCCAGCCCGCGCCAGAGCGACTTGATGATCGTCGCCGGCACCTTGTGCAACAAGATGGCGCCGGCGCTGCGCAAGGTCTACGACCAGATGGCCGAGCCGCGCTGGGTGCTCTCGATGGGCAGTTGTGCGAACGGCGGCGGCTACTATCACTACAGCTACTCCGTGGTGCGCGGCTGCGACCGCATCGTGCCGGTGGACGTTTACGTTCCCGGCTGCCCGCCCACGGCGGAGGCGCTGCTCTACGGCATCCTGCAATTGCAGGCCAAGATCTGGCGTGAGAACACGATCGCTCGTTAGGTCTGAAAGCTCGGTCAGCAATGAACAAACTCGACACTTTGCAGGCCGCGCTGCTCACCGTACTCGGGCCGCGTGTGAAGCGCCTGGTTCGCGAGCGCGAAGAAATCAGCCTCACCGTGGCCGCGGCCGACTATCTGGCTGTGGCGCTGCTGCTGCGCGACCACGCCGAGCTGCACTTCGAACAACTGCTCGATCTGTGCGGGGTGGACTATTCGAGCTACAAAGATAGCGCCTGGGACGGCTCGCGCTTCTGCGTCGTGTCGCATTTGTTGTCGGTCAGCAAGAACTGGCGCCTGCGGCTGAAGGTGTTCTGCCAGGACGATGAGTTGCCGACGATTGCCTCCTTGACTGATGTGTGGAGTTCGAGCAACTGGTTCGAGCGCGAGGCCTTTGACCTGTACGGCATCATTTTCGAAGGCCACCTGGACCTGCGCCGCATCCTCACCGACTACGGTTTCATCGGCCACCCGTTCCGCAAGGACTTCCCCACCGCGGGCCATGTAGAGATGCGCTACGACCCGGTCGCCAAGCGCGTGATCTATCAACCGGTGACGATAGAGCCACGCGAAATCACGCCACGAATTGTTCGCGAAGACCGATACGGCGGCTTGCACTGAGCGCGCTCGCGATTCGAAATCTCCATGGCCGACATCAAGAACTACACACTCAACTTCGGACCGCAGCATCCCGCGGCCCATGGCGTGCTGCGCCTGGTGCTCGAACTCGACGGTGAAGTGATCCAGCGCGCCGACCCGCACATCGGCCTGCTGCACCGTGCCACCGAAAAGCTCGCCGAGAGCAAGACCTTCATGCAGTCCCTGCCCTATATGGACAGGCTCGACTACGTGTCGATGATGTGCAACGAGCACGCCTATTGCCTGGCCATCGAAAAATTGCTGGGCGTGGAAGTGCCGCTGCGCGCGCAGTACATCCGCGTCATGTTCAGCGAGATCACGCGACTCCTGAACCACCTGATGTGGCTGGGCGCGCATGGCCTGGACTGTGGGGCGATGAACATCTTCATCTACTGCTTTCGCGAACGCGAAGATCTGTTCGACATGTACGAGGCGGCTTCGGGCGCGCGCATGCATGCTGCCTACTTCCGCCCGGGTGGTGTTTACCGCGACTTGCCCGACAGCATGCCGCAGTTCAAGACTTCGAAGATCCGCAACGCCAAGGCGACGGCGCGATTGAATGAGAATCGCTGCGGGTCGATGCTCGACTTCATCGACGACTTCGCGGCGCGTTTCCCGAAATGCGTCGACGAATACGAAACGCTGCTCACCGAAAACCGCATCTGGAAACAGCGCACCGTGGGGATCGGTGTGGTCACTCCCGAACGTGCCTTGAACCTCGGGTTCACCGGGCCGATGTTGCGCGGCTCGGGCATCGAGTGGGACTTGCGCAAGAAGCAACCCTACGAGGTCTACGACCGACTCGAGTTCGACATCCCCATCGGCGTGAACGGCGACACCTATGACCGCTACCTGGTGCGCGTCGAGGAAATGCGCCAGTCCAACAGAATCATCCAGCAATGCGTGGCATGGCTGCGTGCCAACGACGGACCGGTGATCACCGACAACCATAAGGTGGCGCCGCCCCCGCGCGTCGACATGAAGTCGAGCATGGAAGAGTTGATCCACCACTTCAAGCTCTTCACGGAAGGCTTTCACGTTCCCGAAGGCGAGGCTTATGCAGCCGTGGAGCACCCCAAAGGCGAGTTCGGTATCTACATCGTCAGCGACGGCGCGAACAAGCCTTATCGCCTGAAAATTCGTGCGCCGGGTTTTGCCCACTTGGCAGCGCTGGATGAACTGGCGCGTGGCCACATGATCGCCGATGCGGTGGCCGTGATCGGCACGATGGACATCGTGTTCGGGGAGATCGACCGGTGAGCTTTGTCTTGTCCGACGCTGTCAAGAATCGCTTCGAGCGTGAAGTCGCCAAGTACCCCGCCGAGCAGCGGCAGTCGGCGGTGATGGCCTGCCTGGCGATCGCGCAGCAGTATGAGGGCTATGTCTCGGGCGAGGCCGAAATGCTCGTCGCCGAATACCTGCGCATGCCGCCCATCGCGGTGCACGAAGTGACGACGTTCTACAACATGTACAACCAGCGGCCCGTCGGGCGCTTCAAGCTCAACGTCTGCACGAATTTGCCTTGCCAGCTGCGCGACGGCCAAAAGGCACTGGCCCACCTGTGCCAGCGCCTGCACGTCGAGGAGGGCGAAACCTCCGCCGACGGAATGTTCACGGTTCAGCAAAGCGAATGCCTGGGCGCATGCGCCGACGCACCCGTGGTGCTTGTCAACGACTTGCAGATGTGCAGCCACATGACGCTGGCACGTCTGGACGATCTGCTCGATACCTTGCGAACGCATGCCGACGCGGCGAAGCTGTAGTGACCATGCTCGACCTTTCACGTTTTCAGTCCGACGGCAAGCTCAGCTGCTTGCATGGCCGCCACATCGGCGCGCAAATCTATGACGGCCTGGACGGGCGCAACTGGACCTTGAAGGACTATGAGGCGCGTGGCGGCTACCAGGGGCTGCGCAAGGTGCTGGGCGGAAGTCCCGGCAAGGGCGAAGGCGCGGGCATGACGCCCGAACAAGTGATCGCCGAAGTGAAGACCTCGGGTCTGCGCGGCCGTGGAGGCGCAGGCTTCCCGACGGGCCTGAAGTGGAGCTTCATGCCGCGCATGCTTCCGAGTGTCAAGTACCTGGTGTGCAATTCCGATGAAGGTGAACCCGGTACCTGCAAGGACCGCGATATCCTGATGTTCAACCCGCACATCGTCATCGAGGGCATGGCGATCGCCGCCTACGCCATGGGAACGGCGGTGGGCTACAACTACATCCACGGCGAGATCTTCGAGGTCTACGAGCGTTTCGAAGCAGCCCTCGAAGAAGCGCGCGCGGCGGGCTACCTGGGCGCGAACCTGCTCGGCTCGAATTTCAATTTTCAGCTGCACGCCGTGCACGGCTTTGGCGCCTACATCTGCGGCGAAGAAACGGCGCTGCTGGAATCGCTGGAGGGCAAGAAGGGCCAGCCGCGCTTCAAGCCGCCGTTCCCCGCGAGCTACGGCTTGTATGGCAGGCCGACGACGATCAACAACACGGAGACGTTTGCTGCGGTGCCCTGGATCATCCGCAATGGCGGTCAAGCCTACCTCGAAGTGGGCAAGCCGAACAATGGCGGCACCAAGATTTACTCGATGGTGGGCGATGTGGAATGGCCGGGCAACTATGAAGTGCCGCTCGGCACGCCCTTTGCCAAGCTGCTGGAACTCGCTGGTGGCGTGCGCGATGCAGGCAAGGGCCGCACCCTCAAGGCCGTGATCCCCGGCGGCTCGTCCGCGCCGGTGTTGACCGGCGCGGCGATGATGGACTGCACGATGGACTACGACAGCATCGCCAAGGCCGGCTCGATGCTTGGCTCCGGCGCCGTGATCGTGATGGACGACACACGATGCATGGTGAAGAGCCTGATGCGCCTGTCTTACTTCTACACGCATGAATCATGCGGCCAGTGCACGCCGTGCCGCGAAGGCACGGGCTGGCTGTACCGCATGTTGCACCGCATCGAAAATGGCCAGGGGCGCATGCAGGACATCGACCTGTTGAACTCCGTATCCGACAACATCCAGGGCCGCACGATCTGTGCACTGGGCGACGCGGCAGCGTTGCCGGTGCGCGCGATGATCAAGAATTTTCGCGGCGAGTTCGTGCATCACATCGAGCACAAGACCTGTGCCGTCGCGTCTTACGTCTGAGCGCGAAGCCGAGCGAGCCCACCATGATTGAAATCGAACTCGACGGTCGCAAAGTTCAGGTTGCCGAGGGCAGCATGATCATGCACGCCGCCGACCGGTGTGGCACCTACATTCCGCATTTTTGTTATCACAAGAAATTGTCGATCGCTGCGAACTGCCGCATGTGCCTGGTCGACATCGAAAAAGCGCCCAAGCCGATGCCGGCCTGCGCGACGCCGGTCACGCAAGGAATGGTGGTGCGCACCAGGAGCGAGAAAGCGATCAAGGCGCAACAGAGCGTCATGGAGTTCCTGCTTATCAATCACCCGCTCGATTGCCCGATTTGCGACCAGGGCGGCGAATGCCAGCTGCAAGACCTGGCGGTGGGCTACGGCGGCTCGAGCTCGCGCTACACGGAACAAAAACGCGTCGTCATGCCCAAGGATGTCGGGCCCTTGGTCGCGATGGACGAAATGAGCCGCTGCATCCATTGCACGCGTTGCATTCGCTTCGGCCAGGAAGTCGCCGGTGTCATGGAACTCGGCATGATCCACCGGGGCGAACATTCCGAAATCACGGTGATTGCCGGCGACACGATCGATTCGGAACTGTCGGGCAACATGATCGACATCTGCCCGGTCGGGGCGCTAACGAGCAAGCCGTTTCGCTACAGCGCGCGCACCTGGGAGCTGTCACGCCGCAAGAGCATCAGCCCGCACGACAGCACCGGCGCCAACCTGATCGTTCAGGTGAAGTCCGGCAAGGTGATGCGTGTCGTGCCGCTGGAAAACGAAGACGTGAACGAGTGCTGGATCGCCGACCGCGACCGCTTCTCCTACGAAGCGCTGAACAGCGACGCCCGCCTGACCGCGCCGATGATCAAGCAAGGCGGCGAGTGGAAAACCGTCTCCTGGACCGCAGCGCTCGAATACGTGGCGCGCAGCCTGACGCAGATTCTGCTCGACCAGGGCGCGCAAAGCCTCGGCGCGCTCGGGTCGGCGACCAGCACGGTGGAAGAGCTGCATTTGTTGACGAAGCTGATGCACGCGCTGGGCAGCCACAACGTCGACTACCGCACCCGTCACTGCGATTTCAGCAATGTCGCGGGCAGCCTCGCCGGCAAGGTTCCCAACGCCACCACGGCGCGCTGGCTCGGCACGCCGATCGCTTCGTTGTCGGCACTGCAGCGCGCCCTGGTGGTCGGTTCCTTTCTGCGCAAGGATCATCCGCTGTTCGCTCAGCGTTTGCGCCAGGCCGCGCGCAAGGGCGGGAAGGTGCACAGCATCCATTCCCAGCGAGACGATTGGCTGATGAGCATGGCGCCTGGCATCGTCGCAGCGCCCAGCCAGTGGCTGCAAAGTTTGGCAGAGGTCGCGGCGGCGATCGCGCAAGCTCGAGGCCTTGCGCCGCCGCTGCCGGGCCAGGGCGCCGCCCAGGCGAAGTCCCAGGCGCAAGCGATCGCCGAGTCCCTGCTCAGCGGCCAGCGCAAGGCGGTCCTGCTGGGCAATGCCGCCGCGCAACACCCGCAAGCGGCGGCACTGCTGGCCCTGGCCGACTGGATCGGTGAACACACTGGCGCAAGCGTCGGATACCTCACCGAAGCAGCCAATACGGTGGGGGCGCAACTCGTGGGTGCGGTGCCCGGCGGGCCTGGGACAGAAGGCCTGAATGCCGGGCAGATGCTCGGCAGCGCACCCGTCCCGCTCAAGGCCCTGCTGTGTCTGAACGTCGATCCACTCCTGGACGCTGCCGATCCGGCTGCCGCGGCCACGGCATTGCGCGCAGCGGAATTCGTTGTCGCGATGAGTCCGCTGAAACTGCACTCCATGGAACACATCGATGTGTTATTGCCCATCGCACCGTTCACTGAGACATCGGGAACCTTCATCAATGCCGAAGGCCGCGCCCAAAGTTTCCATGGCGTCGTCAAATGCGCGGGCGACGCACGGCCGGGCTGGAAGGTATTGCGCGTGTTGGGCAATCTGCTCGAATTGAGCGGCTTCGAGTTTGAGACCTCGGAAGACGTGAGGCAGGAAGCGCTGGGCGACCCGGCCGGATTGGCCGCGCGCCTGAACAACACGCCCGCCGCTGCCATTGCGGCGGCCTTGACGGCGACTCCGACGGCGCCGAACCAGCCAGGACCGGCGGGCCTGGAGCGAGTGAGCGATGTGCCGATCTATTGCACCGACGCGTTGGTGCGGCACGCAAGCTCGCTGCAACTCACCGCCGACGCGCGGCCGCCGGTCGCAAGCCTGCCTGCCGCACTGTGGGCGCAACTCGGTCTCGAGCCCGGCGCCAAAGTGCGGGTGAGGCAGGGCGCGGCGCAAGCGGTGCTGCCGGCGAAACTGGAATCGACCCTGGCGCCCACAGCGGTGCGAATTCCTGCCGGCCATCCCGATACCGTGGCCCTGGGCGCAATGTTCGGCGCAGTGAGTGTCGAGTCCGTATGAACATGCTCGCCGAAATCGAGTTCTACGGCACCAGCCTGCTCGGCGGCGCATGGCCGGTCGCGTGGACCCTGATCAAGATCGTCGGCGTCGTTGCGCCGCTGATGCTCTGCGTTGCCTACTTGACGCTGTGGGAGCGTGTGGCCATCGGCTGGTCGCAATTGCGCCCCGGGCCGAACCGCGTCGGCCCGCGCGGCTGGCTGACGCCGATCGCCGACTCGCTCAAGCTGCTGATGAAGGAAATCATCGTCCCGACCGCGGCGAACAAGGGACTCTTCTTCCTCGGCCCGGTCATGACGATCATGCCCTCGCTGGCGGCCTGGGCGGTCGTGCCCTTCGGCCCTGAAGTGGCGCTGGCCAACATCAATGCCGGGCTGCTGTTCTTGATGGCGATCACGTCGATGGAGGTGTACGGCGTCATCATTGCAGGCTGGGCGTCGAACTCGAAGTACGCCTTCCTCGGCGCCTTGCGCGCCTCAGCGCAGATGGTGAGTTACGAAATCGCAATGGGCTTCGCCCTGGTCGTCGTGCTGATGGTGTCGGCGAGCCTGAACATGACCGACATCGTGCTGGGCCAGGGGCGTGGTGTGTTCGCCGACAAGGGCCTGAACTTCCTCAGCTGGAACTGGCTGCCGCTGCTGCCGATTTTCGGCGTTTACATCATTGCGGGAATCGCCGAGACGAACCGGCACCCCTTCGACGTGGTGGAAGGCGAATCGGAAATCGTCGCCGGTCACATGGTCGAGTACTCGGGAATGGCCTTCGCGATGTTCTTCCTCGCCGAGTACGCCAACATCATTCTGGTCTCGACCCTGGCCTCGGTGATGTTCCTCGGCGGCTGGTTGCCGCCCATCGACAGCCAGGTCTTCAACGCCATTCCCGGCTGGATCTGGCTGGGCCTGAAGACATTCGCGATCTGCACCGTGTTCCTGTGGGTCCGCGCCACCTTTCCGCGCTTTCGCTACGACCAGATCATGCGTCTGGGCTGGAAGATCTTCATCCCGCTCACCCTGGTGTGGCTGGTCGTCGTAGGGCTGTGGATCCAGTCGCCCTGGAACATCTGGGAGTGAAGTCTTCGAACATGGCCGCCGCCTCCTCACCGCTGAAAGATTTCCTCTCGAGCTTCATGCTCACCGAGCTGTTCAAGGGCATGGCCTTGACCGGCAAGTATTTCCTTTCGCGCAAGATCACCGTGCAATATCCCGAGGAAAGAACGCCGCTGTCGCCGCGATTTCGCGGCCTGCACGCCCTGCGCCGCTATGAGAACGGCGAAGAGCGCTGCATCGCCTGCAAGCTGTGCGAAGCGGTGTGCCCCGCCCTGGCGATCACGATCGAGAGCGAAGTGCGCGACGACGGTTCCCGGCGCACCACGCGCTACGACATCGATTTGACGAAGTGCATCTTCTGCGGCTTTTGCGAAGAAAGCTGCCCGGTCGATTCGATCGTCGAAACTCACATCTTCGAATACCACGGCGAGAAGCGCGGCGACCTGTACTTCACCAAAGACATGCTGCTTGCCGTGGGCGACCGCTATGAGAGCGAAATCGCCGAGCATCGACGTGCCGACGCGAAGTACCGCTGAGGCCCACCTGTAATCGCACTGCCCGACAAGAACAACAAGATCGAAGTGAATACGACCACAGCGCTGTTCTACGTCTTTTCCGCCGTGCTGTTGCTGGCGAGCTTGCGCGTCATCACGGCGCGCAGCACCGTGCATTCAGTGCTGTTCCTGGTGCTCGCGTTTTTCAGCGCAGCGTGCATCTGGATGCTGCTGCGCGCCGAATTCCTGGCGATTGCCCTCGTGCTCGTCTATGTGGGCGCGGTGATGGTGCTGTTCCTGTTCGTCGTGATGATGCTCGACATCAATACCGAGGCGATCCGTGAAGGCTTCTGGAAGCACTTCCCGCTGGCCGCCCTGGTGGGCGTGATCATCGCCCTGGAGATGGCTGCCGTGCTGCTGCCGGGCTTTCGCGGTTCCGACGCCGTGCCGGCGACGGCGGCCGAGTTGAAGCTCGGCAATACCAAGCTGCTGGGCGTCGAGATCTACACGCAATACCTCTATCCCTTGCAAGTCGCCGCGGTGTTGCTGCTGGTGGCCATCATCGCGGCGATCGCCTTGACCTTGCGGCGCCGCAAGGATTCCAAGTACGTCGACCCTTCGCAACAGGTGCGGGCGCGCAAGGCCGATCGTGTGCGCATCGTCGCGATGAAGTCCGAGCCGCGCGAGAGCGGCACGCAGCGCAGTCCGGGAGGCCAGGCATGACGCTGGGGCCGGTCACATTGGGACATTACTTGTCGCTCGGCGCCGTGCTGTTCGCGATCTCGGTGATCGGCATCTACCTGAATCGGAAGAACCTCATTGTTCTTTTGATGGCGATCGAACTGATGCTGCTCGCCGTGAACCTGAACTTCGTTGCGTTCTCGCATTACTTGCCCGCGACGGCCGATCGCATGGCCGGCCAGGTGTTCGTGTTCTTCATTCTCACAGTCGCTGCTGCCGAGTCGGCGATCGGCTTGGCGATCCTGGTCGTGCTGTTCCGCAACCGGGCCTCGATCAATGTCGACGAGTTGGATTCGCTGAGGGGCTGAGGCTGGACATGAGACGAGAACAATTTCTTTGCGAAGGCCTGCCGAAGAGCCGCCGCACCGGCTGCGAGGCGCGGCCGTGCTGCGCCATGCGGCGGCCCGGCCTGGAAGGCTGAGGCTGGACATGAGACAAGATCAATTTCTTGGCGAATGCCTGCCGAAGAGCCGCCGCGTCCCGCGGCGGCCCGGCCTGGAAGGCTGAGCAAGCGCGATGTCGGCACAACTCTCCACTGAACTCCTGCTCGCGGTGCCATTGGCCCCGCTGGCGGGTGCCGTCGCCGCCGGCCTGTTCGGCAAGGCGATCGGTCGGCGCGGCGCCCACAGCGTCACGATCCTGGGCGTCTTGATCGCGTTCGTGATCTCGATGCTGACGTGGAAGGCGGTGGCGTTCGACGGCGCGCGCCTGAACGTTTCGGTGTACGAGTGGATGGTGCTCGAAGGCCTGAAGATGGAAGTCGGCTTCCTGATCGACGGCCTGTCGGCGATGATGATGTGCGTGGTGAGTTTCGTCTCGCTGATGGTGCACGTCTACACCATCGGCTATATGGCCGACGACGACGGCTACCAGCGCTTCTTCAGCTACATCTCGCTGTTCACGTTTTCGATGTTGATGCTCGTGATGAGCAACAACTTCCTGCAGCTGTTCTTCGGCTGGGAAGCCGTGGGCCTGGTGTCCTACCTCCTGATCGGTTTTTGGTACACGCGGCCGACTGCGATCTTCGCCAACTTGAAGGCCTTCATCGTCAACCGGGTCGGCGACTTCGGCTTTATTCTGGGCATCGGTTTGATCGTCGCCTTCGCCGGAACACTCGACTACGCACAGGCGTTTGCCGCGGGGCCGCAACTCGCCAAGCTCGTCTTTCCCGGGACCGAGTGGCTGCTCATCACGGTGATCTGCATTTGCCTGTTCATCGGCGCAATGGGCAAGAGCGCGCAGTTTCCGCTGCACGTGTGGCTGCCTGATTCCATGGAGGGCCCGACGCCGATTTCGGCGCTGATCCATGCCGCCACCATGGTCACGGCAGGGATCTTCATGGTGGCACGCATGTCGCCCCTGTTCGAGCTGTCCGATACGGCTCTGAGCGTCGTGCTCACGATCGGTGCGATCACGGCCCTGTTCATGGGGTTCCTCGGAATCATCCAGAACGACATCAAACGCGTCGTCGCCTACTCCACGCTCAGCCAGCTCGGCTATATGACGGTGGCCCTGGGTGCGTCGGCGTATTCGGTGGCGGTGTTCCACCTGATGACGCATGCTTTCTTCAAAGCGCTGCTCTTCCTCGCGGCCGGCTCGGTGATCATCGGCCTGCACCATGACCAGGACATTCGCAACATGGGGGGCTTGCGCAAATACATGCCCGTCACCTGGATCACGTCCCTGGTGGGCTCATTGGCGCTGATCGGCACGCCCTTTTTCGCCGGTTTTTATTCGAAAGACAGCATCATCGAGGCGGTGCATGCAAGCCAGCTCGCCGGCTCCGGATTCGCCTACTTTGCCGTGATGGCAGGCGTGTTCGTCACGGCGTTTTATTCGTTCCGCATGTACTTCCTCGTGTTCCACGGCTCAGAGCGCTTTCGCCACAAGCCCCATCCAGCCGCACACGCAGCTGAACACGATACCGGCGAGCATCACGATCCGCATGAATCGCCCTGGGTCGTGTGGCTGCCCCTGGTGCTGCTCGCGATTCCCTCCGTCGTCATCGGCTACTGGACGATCGAACCGATGTTGTTCGGCGACTTCATGAAGGACTCGATCGCCGTCGACGCCGGGCGCCATGGCGCGATGGCCGCTCTCGGCGCGCAATTCCACGGCGCCTGGGCGATGGCCTGGCATGGCCTGACGACCTTGCCTTTCTGGCTGGCCTTCGCAGGCGTCGCGACGGCTTGGTTCTTCTACCTGCGCAGGCCTTCCATTCCAGCGGCGATCAAGGCGCGCTTCGAGCCCGTCTACACACTGCTGGAGAACAAGTACTACATGGATTGGATCAACGAAAACATCATCGCTCCGGCGGCGCGGCGCGTCGGCGTCGGCTTGTGGCAGCGCGGTGACGTAGGCCTGATCGACGGCACCATCGACGGCTCGGCGCGCACCGTCGGCGCTGTGGCGGCCCTCACCCGCCTGCTGCAAAACGGCTACCTGTACTGGTATGCCCTGGTCATGATCGTCGGCGTGGTGGGCCTGATGACCTGGCAGCTATGGCCCTATCTGCTGGGCAGCCCGCTGGCCAAGTAAAGCAAGAGAACAAGAACATGGGTTTGTTGAGCCTCGCCATTTGGCTGCCCATCGCCACGGGCGTCGTGCTGCTCGCCTTGGGGCGCGACGAGCAGGCGCCCAGCGTGCGCTGGATCGCCTTGATTGCGGCGGGCTCGAGCTTTCTGGTCACCCTGCCGCTGATCGGCGGATTCGATGTCGGCAGTGCGGCGATGCAGTTTCAGGAGGACGCCGCCTGGATCGCACGCTTCAACGTGCGCTACCGGCTCGGTGTGGACGGCTTGTCGCTGTGGTTCGTTCCGCTGACGGCCTTCATCACCGTGCTGGTCGTGATTTCGGCTTGGGAAGTGATCACCCAACGCGTCAATCAATACATGGGTTCGTTCCTGATCCTCTCGGGCCTGATGATCGGCGTGTTCTGTGCCCTGGACGGCTTGCTGTTCTACGTGTTCTTCGAAGCCACCCTGATCCCGATGTACATCATCATCGGCGTCTGGGGCGGGCCGAACCGCGTCTACGCAGCGTTCAAGTTCTTCCTGTACACCTTGACCGGTTCGCTGTTGATGCTGGTCGCTTTGATCTATCTGTACTACAAGTCGGGGGGAAGCTTCGACATCCTCACCTGGCACAAGCTGCCGCTGCCCGCGGATGTGCAGTCCCTGCTGTTCTTCGCGTTTCTGCTCGCGTTTGCCGTCAAGGTGCCGATGTGGCCGGTGCACACCTGGCTGCCCGATGCCCACGTCGAGGCGCCCACCGGCGGCTCGGTGGTGCTGGCGGCGATCATGCTCAAGCTCGGCGCCTATGGCTTCCTGCGTTTTTCCCTGCCCATCACACCCGACGCCAGCCACCAGTGGGCTTTCGCGATCGTCGCGCTGTCCTTGATTGCCGTGGTCTACATCGGCCTGGTCGCCCTGGTGCAGCAAGACATGAAGAAACTGGTCGCCTACTCGTCGGTCGCGCACATGGGTTTCGTGACCCTGGGCTTCTTTGCCTTCGACGCTGCCGGCAAAGGCAACGAACTCGCCGTGTCGGGCGGCATCGTACAGATGCTCTCGCACGGCTTCATCTCGGGCGCCATGTTCCTGTGCATCGGCGTGCTCTACGACCGCGTGCATTCGCGCGAGATCGCGGCCTACGGGGGAGTGGTCAACAGCATGCCGAAATTCACGACATTCGCCGTGCTGTTCGCGATGGCCAATTGCGGCTTGCCGGGAACGAGCGGCTTCGTCGGCGAATGGATGGTGATTCTGGGTGTCATCAAGGTCAATTTCTGGCTCGCGGCGCTGGCCGCGACGACCCTGGTGTTCGGCGCCGCCTACACCTTGTGGATGGTCAAGCGCGTCTACTTCGGTGCCGTGGCCAACGACAAGGTGGGTGCCCTGTCGGACATCAACCCGCGCGAGTTCGCGATGCTCGGCCTGCTCGCGATTGCCGTTCTCTGGATGGGCCTGTACCCCAAGCCGTTCACCGACGTGATGCACGTCTCGGTGCTCGAGTTGCTCAAGCACGTCGCCGTGTCCAAGCTCAATTGAGGCGGCTCGCAGCATGACAAGCCTGATGAATTGGCAAGCCGTCTACCCCGAGATCGTCCTGCTCGTGATGGCCTGCTTGGTGACCCTGGTCGACCTTTGGCTGAGCGACCCGCGCAAGCGCGTGACCTATGGCTTGACACAGGCCACGCTGGCCGCGGTGGCAGGGCTGCACCTGGCGGCGTTCAACACCGGCTCGACTGACTATGCGATGCAGCGTCTGGTGGTTGCCGACCCGCTGGGCCATTTGCTCGGCTTTTTCGCCGCGCTGGCAGTGATGATTTCACTGGCCTATGCGCGCCCCTATGTGGCGCTGCGCGACATGCTCAAGGGCGAGCTGTTCACACTCAGCATGTTCTCCCTGCTGGGAATCCTGGTGATGCTGTCGGCGAACAATTTCCTCGTCATCTACCTCGGCCTGGAGTTGATGTCGCTGAGCCTGTATGCCCTGGTGGCGCTGCGCCGCGATCATGCACCGGCCACCGAAGCGGCGATGAAGTATTTCGTGCTCGGCGCCTTGGCCAGCGGCTTCCTTCTCTATGGTTTGTCGATGCTGTACGGCGCCACCGGCTCGCTGGACATGAACGAAGTCTTCAAGGCCATCGGCACCGGCCAGATCGACAAGGGGGTGCTGATTCTGGGCATCGTGTTCGTCGTGGCGGGCCTCGGATTCAAGCTCGGTGCCGTGCCATTCCATATGTGGGTTCCCGATGTCTACCAGGGCGCGCCCACCGCCGTCACCCTGCTCATCGGTGGCGCACCCAAACTGGCAGCGTTTGCGATCACGATCCGTTTGTTGGTGGAAGGCATGCTCGGCCTGGCGGTGGACTGGCAGCAGATGCTGATCGTGTTGTCGGTCGGCTCGATGTTGCTGGGCAATCTGGCCGCGATAGCGCAGACCAATCTGAAGCGCATGTTGGCGTACTCGACGATCGCACAGATGGGATTCATGCTGCTCGGCCTGTGCTCGGGCGTGGTGAACAACAACACGCTGTCTGCCGCGAACGCCTACAGCTCGTCGATGTTCTATGTCGTGACCTATGTTCTCACGACCCTGGGCACGTTCGGCCTGATCATGCTGCTGTCGCGCCAGGGGTTCGAGGCCGAACAGGTCGAGGATTTCAAAGGCCTGGCGCGGCGCAGCCCCTGGTTCGCAGGCGTGATGGCAATCTTCATGTTCTCGCTCGCCGGACTGCCGCCGACGGTGGGTTTTTACGCCAAACTGTCGGTGTTGCAGGCTTTGGTGTCCACCAATGCCACGGGCTACATCGTCTTGGCCGTTGCCGCGGTGTTGATGTCCCTGGTCGGCGCGTTCTACTACCTGCGCTTGGTCAAGGTGATGTTTTTCGACGAGCCCAGCGACACCCTGCCCATCACCAGCACGGGTGAGGTTCGCGCCCTGTTGTCGCTCAACGGAGCGGCCGTGCTCGTGTTCGGCCTGTTGCCCGGTGGCTTGATGGCGCTGTGCGCGCAAGCGATCGTCAAGGCGCTGGCCACTTGAGCCGCGGCGCGCGTCCCCGTCGAGCGGCGCCGTCGCCGGTGGATGCACAGGCCCACCTGCGCGAGACGACCCTGCAAACCCAACAGGTCTATCAAGGTCATTTCCTCGACGTTCGGCGTGATCTGGTGAGCCTGCCCGACGCGACGAGCGCAGCGCGCGAATACATCGTCCATCCGGGCGCCGTGATGGTGATTCCGCTGCTCGACGATGGGCGCCTCGTGATGGAGCGCCAATGGCGCCATCCGCTGGGGTGCGCCATGCTCGAATTCCCGGCCGGCAAGTTGGAGCCCGGCGAGGCGCCACTGGCCTGCGGGATTCGTGAACTGGCCGAGGAAACCGGCTATCAGGCCAGGGAATGGGCGCGTGCGGCATTGACCCACAACGCGATCGCCTATTCGAACGAAGGCATCGAAATCTGGTTCGCGCGCGGCCTGATCTCGGGCGAGCCCCGGCTCGACGCCGGCGAGTTTCTCGACGTCTTGAGCATGACAGTGGACGATCTCGATGAACTCGCCGGCCGCGGCGAGCTGACCGACGCCAAGACCCTCATTGGGCTGATGTGGTTGCAGAATTGGCGCGCGGGCCGCTGGTGTATCCAATGGCAGCCTGCACCGCCGCCGCTGGCCGGCCGATAATCGCGCCATGAAAGTCCTGGACCTGCGCTGCGGCCTGGACCACCGCTTCGAGGGTTGGTTCGGTGATGAGCAAGACTACCAGTCGCAGCGTGAGCGCGGCCTGGTCTCCTGCCCCCTGTGCAACGGCACTGAAATCACCCGCCTGCCCAGCGCGCCGCGGCTGAATATCTCAGCGCTGCGCGAATCGTCGCTCGTGACGACGCAAGGCAGTCAAGACGTCGTCGAGCCGATCGCGGCGGCGCAGGCAGCGTGGCTGCGTGCCGTGCGCCACATGATGGCCAATACCGACGATGTCGGCGATCGATTTGCCGAAGAAGCGCGCCGCATTCACTACGGCGAGAAGGCACAGCGCGGCATTCGCGGCCAGGCCACGCGTGAACAAGCGCAGGCGCTGCGCGACGAGGGGATCGAGGTGCTCTCGGTGCCGCTCCCCGCAGGCTTGACCGACGGCCTGCAGTGACGCCGCAGCGGCTGCCGCAACAACCGGCACGCCATGCCGGGCGCAGCCCTCTACAGCACCCGTCCCGGGTTCATTCGGTTGTGCGGGTCCAGGGCTGCCTTGACGGCGCGCATCAAGGCCAGTGCCACCGGTGATTTGCGCCTGGCCAATTGGTCGCGCTTGAGCGTGCCGATGCCATGCTCGGCTGAAATCGAACCGTCGCGCGCCGTGACCGCGTCGTAGACGAGTTCGTTCACGGCCGCTTCGTGATCGCGCACGAAATCGGCGCCCGCCACGCCCTGCGGCGCCTGCACGTTGTAGTGCAAATTACCGTCGCCCAGATGGCCGAAGTCGACGATGCGCGCCCCCGGGAATGCGCCAAGCAAGGCGCTGTCCGTGCGGTCGACGAACTCGGCGATGGCCGAGATCGGCAGCGCCACATCGTGTTTGATGTTCGGGCCGTCCTGCGCCTGCGCGAGCGGAATCGATTCACGCAGGCGCCACATCGCCTTTGATTGTTCGAGGCTCGCAGCGAGCGCCGCGTCGACGATCAGGCTCTGCTCGAGCGCGGCCTCGAGCAGGGCTTCGAACAACTGCGTGGCATGAGCCTGGCTTTCGCTGTCCGATTGTTCGAGCAACACGGTCCAGGGAGTGGGCGGCAGGGGCTGGGCGAGCTGCGGGAACTGCCGGCGAACCAGATCCAGCGAGACGCGGTTCATCACCTCGAAGCCGCTCAGCCCCGGCCCGAGGCGCGAGCGCGCCATATCCAGCAATGCCACCGCGGCAGACAGCGAATCGAGCGCGGCCATCGCAGTCAGGCGCGCAGCGGGTTGCGGCACGAGTTTCAGTGTCGCGCCGGTGATCACGCCCAGCGTCCCTTCGCTGCCGATGAAAATGTCGCGCAAGTCGTAGCCCGTATTGTCCTTGCGCAGCCCGCTCAAACCGGGCCAGATGTCGCCCTGCGCCGTCACGACTTCGAGGCCCAGGCAAAGTTCGCGCGCATTGCCGTAGCGCAGCACCTGGGTGCCCCCTGCATTGGTCGCCAAATTGCCGCCGATCGTGCAACTGCCCTCGGCCGCCAGGCTCAGGCCGAACAGCAAGTCATGCGCGCTGGCCGCTTCCTGAACGGCTTGCAACACGCAACCCGCGTCGACCGTCATCGTCAGGTTGTGTGCGTCGAGGCTGCGGATGCGGTTCATTCGCGACAGGCTCAGCAAGACTTGTCTGCCGCTCGCATCGGGCACCGAGGCACCCACCAGGCCGGTATTGCCGCCTTGCGGCACGACGCCGACGCCGCAGGCGGCACAGGCTTTCAGCACGGCAGCGACCTGGGCTGTGTCGGCCGGTCGAACGACGGCCAGGGCCCGCCCCTGGTAGCGCTTGCGCCAGTCGACCAGGTAGGCCGAAAGATCGCCGTCGTGCAGGACATTCGCGGCGCCGACTGCCTCGCGCAATTTTGTCAACAGCGCCGCCGAGGCCCACCCATCGCGCGCGTCAGCTTGCTTCACGCGGCCTGCCCCTTGGCGGCGCGCAAGCGCGTGCGCACATGGGCTGCGCAGGCCAGAAACAGCACGAGGCTCAGTCCGACTTCGAGCAGGGCCAGGCCCGCCGAGATGCCGCTCTCGGTGCTGGCGCGAACCACGCCCTCGGCGAAATACAACCACAACAGCAGGCTGAGCCAGCGATAAGTGGGCATGCGGCACTTCGACAGACCGGCAATCGCAAACGCCAGTGGCACGACCTTGAGCGCCAGGCTGCCGCGACCGGTGGGAGCGAGCCAAAGCTCCCACGCCAGGCCGAGCACGATCAAAGCCAAGGTGCTGGCCACGGCGAGCGTGCGCGTCCAGACAACGGCCACGGGCAGGGGCGGGGCGGAATGCATCGCTGGCTATCATGCCAGCAATGCAGATGCTATTGAAACTCCTGGCCGTGTGGCGCGATCGCTCGCGCGAGACGCTCGCCGCGCTGCGCACCTGGCCCTGGCTCGAAACGCTGCGCACGCTGCGCTTGCGGTTTCGCGAAGACCGGCTCGGCGTCACGGCGAGCAGCCTGACCTTCACGACCTTGATCTCCCTTGTGCCCCTGGCCACCGTGATGCTCGCGGTGTTTTCGGCCTTTCCGATGTTCTCGAACTTCGAGGTGGCACTGCAGAAATATTTCCTGCAAAGCCTCGTGCCTGACAGCATCGCCAAGCCGGTGCTGGCGGCGCTCACGCAATTCGCCGCCAAGTCCAATCGCCTGGGCAGCGTCGGCCTGGTGGTGCTGTTCATCACCGCCTTGGCCTTGATGCTGACGATCGACCGCACCCTCAACTCCATCTGGCGCGTAAAAACGCCGCGCCCGATTGCCCAGCGTGTGCTCGTCTATTGGGCTGCCGCGACGCTGGGACCCGTGCTGCTCGGCGTGAGCTTGAGCTTCACGTCTTACGCGGTGTCGGTGTCGCAGGGATTCGTGCAGGCGCTGCCCGGCGGCGTGAACATGCTGCTCGCCGCAATCGAATTCACACTGCTCGCCGGCGGCGCCGCGGCCCTCTTCCACTACGTTCCTAACACCCATGTGCAGTGGCGCCACGCCATTGCCGGCGGGCTGTTCGTGGCGATCGGCATCGACTTGGCCAAACGCGGCCTGGCCTGGTACCTGGCCCAGGTACCGAGCTTTGCGGTGGTCTACGGCGCCTTCGCCACCGTGCCGATCTTCCTCATCTGGATTTACCTGGGCTGGGTCATCGTGCTGCTCGGGGCGGTGACCGCCGCCTACGCACCGAGCCTGCAAATGCGCGTGACGCGCTGGCCGGACGGCCCGGGTTCGCGCTTTCACCTGGCGCTGGCGGTGCTGCGCGAACTCGTTCGCTCACAGGGCCTGTTCAAGCGGGGGCTCAGCGCGGCGCAACTCTCAACCGCGCTGCGCACCGACCCGCTGCAAATCGAGTCCATCCTCGACGAATTGATCGCCATGGACTGGGTGGGGTGCCTGGACGAAGCCGGCCAACCGCGCTTCGTGCTGTTGTGCGATGCGTCCGCGACGCCCGCAGAAGCGTTGCTGTCGCGCTTGCTGCTCGAGCCCACACCTGAATTCGGCGCGTTCTGGAAGCGCGCCGGGTTCAGCCAGATGCGATTGCAGGATTTGTTGCGCGCCTAGGTCGCGTGCAGCCTCCCGTCGCCGTTCGCGTGGGTGCAGAAGTCATCACGCTCGCACCAGGGCTACACTTCCTGCATGAAAGTGATCGACCCCTTCATGCAGCCCAAAAGTCGTGGTCCCGGCAGGCGTGTCGGCGCCACGCGCAGCCGACAGTTCAGCGTGCAAATGGGCAGCACCGGCCCTGAGGGCGAGGCTGCAGTGCGCGCCATGGTCGAATTGGGCAGGCGCCAGAAGGTTGGCAAACGGCTCGGCGCCGCAGCAGTCATCAAAGCCGAGCGCCGCTGATGGTGGCGGCTGCTGCGGCTGTCGTCTTCGACGCCAGCGCCGCGCTCGAAGTTCTTCTGCCCGACACAGCCGCGCGCTTCGCAATGGCCGCCGATCTGCTCGAGAAGATCGGCAGCAACCAGGTGATCGCTCAGCAGAGAGGTGGTCCCAAGGCATAGGGAAAAACTGCCGGGCGATCCGTTGACGAAGCTCATTCGGTAAGTCGGACAGTGGGGCGCCGCACCAGCCCTGCAACGCCAGAGCAAGGAGTCAAACCTGCTCATTTCGCGCGTCGCAGTGCCGAACACCGGGCCTTCGGCATCGGCCGGAGCAGGAGTCTTGTCGCGTGGTGCCCAGACATGCTTTGCCTTCGGTGAAGGTAGATTCGACGCCATTGGACGATGGGGTACGTCGCTGTACAGTGCAGGCCATCTGCGGCGCCCGGCCCAGGCCCGCCAGAACTTAGCCAGCAACCATGTTCCGAAGAAATCCGAAGGCCCTCACCTACGTTGGTCAAGCATGAGGCTCGAGGATCTCCAGCCCAATGCTGCCGTTCGCGGCATCGTCCCTGACACGCTCGCCACCGTGGTCAGCGTGCAGTGGTTCGGTTCGGAGGCTTTGGAGCTGACCTACAAGACCCCCTCCGGCAAGGTCGCAAACGAGTTGCTCTACCGCCACGACGAGCCGCGCCTCGAAATCGCGGAACGCGGGCGCCCTTGGAGCTTCGATGGCGACGGTGCGCTGTTTCGCCTCGTATCCGAGGCCCAGCGAATTCGCTTGGCACATCTCTTCGACCCTGTCCTCGCGGTGCACACGTCGGTAGTCGACCCGCTCCCGCACCAGATCACCGCCGTCTATGAATCCATGCTGCCCCGCCAACCGCTGCGGTTCCTGCTGGCAGACGACCCCGGCGCCGGCAAAACGATCATGGCGGGCCTTCTCATCAAGGAATTGATCGCACGCGGCGACTTGCAGCGTTGCCTGATCGTATGCCCCGGGAGCCTGGCCGAGCAGTGGCAAGACGAGCTCTACCGGCGCTTTCATCTGCCCTTCGAGATTCTCACCAACGACAAGCTCGAAGCCGCGCGCACCGGCAACTGGTTCATGGAAACGAACCTGGTCATCGCCCGCCTCGACAAGCTGTCGCGCAACGATGACGTGCAAGGCAAGCTCCAGGCCCCCGATTGCCGCTGGGACCTGGTGGTGTGCGACGAAGCGCACAAGATGTCGGCCACCGTCTTCGGCGGCGAAATCAAGTACACGAAGCGCTATCGCCTTGGGCAGCTGCTGTCGACGCTCACCCGGCACTTCTTGTTGATGACGGCCACGCCGCACAACGGCAAGGAAGAAGACTTTCAGCTCTTCATGGCACTCCTGGACGGAGACCGCTTCGAGGGCCGCTTTCGAGACGGAGTCCATGTGGCCGATGTTTCCGACCTGATGCGCCGGATGGTCAAGGAGAGTCTGCTCAAGTTCGACGGCACGCCCCTGTTTCCGCAGCGCATCGCCTACACGGTCCCGTACAAGCTCTCAAGCGCCGAAGCCCAGCTCTACAAAGCAGTCACCGACTATGTGCGCGAAGAGTTCAACCGCGCTGACGCCCTCGAAAACGACAAGCGCGCCGGAACAGTAGGCTTCGCGCTGACCATTCTTCAGCGCAGGCTGGCGTCATCGCCCGAAGCGATTCATCAATCGCTGCGTCGCAGGCGGGAGCGGCTCGAAGGCAGGCTGCACGAGCTCGAAGTGCTACAGCGCGGCGGCCAGGCTGCGCCCATCGTTGCAGCCGTTGCTCCGGTGCTCGACGCCGAGGATGTTGAAGACCTCGAGGACGCACCGGACAACGAGGTCGAAGCCGCTGAGGAAGAAATCCTCGACCAGGCGACCGCCGCGCGCAGCATCGCTGAGTTGCGAGCCGAGATCGAAACCCTGAAGGGCCTGGAGGCGCTGGCCCTTGGCGTGCGCCGAAGTGGTTCAGACACCAAATGGCGTGAGCTGGCAAGCCTACTCGGCGAGATATTCGCTACGGGCAGGAGCGCAGCGGACGCCACCGACCGGGTCGCGCCCTACGGGGCCGGGGCGATCCCTCGTCCCACGCCGTCGCGGCACCAGAAGCTCGTTGTCTTCACCGAACACCGCGACACGCTCAACTACCTAGCGAGCCGCATCACCACGCTCCTGGGTCGGAAGGAGGCGGTCGTCATCATTCACGGGGGCATTGGCCGTGAAGACCGGTTGAAGGTGCAGGAGTCGTTCAGGCATGACCCGGAAGTGCAGGTACTGCTCGCCACCGACGCCGCGGGCGAGGGCATCAACCTTCAGCGCGCCCACTTGATGGTGAACTACGACCTGCCGTGGAATCCCAATCGCATCGAGCAGCGTTTTGGGCGAATCCACCGCATCGGCCAGACCGAGGTCTGCCACTTGTGGAATCTGGTGGCCGAGGAGACCCGCGAGGGCGATGTCTATCACCGGCTGCTGGACAAGCTCGAACAGGCGCGCCAAGCTCTCGGCGGCCAAGTGTTCGACGTGCTCGGCAAGCTTCAGTTCGAGGGCAAGTTGCTGCGCGATCTGCTGATCCAGGCCATTCGCTACGGGGAACGCCCCGAGGTCAAGGCCTACCTGGCGACAGTTCTCGACAACGCGCTCGACCGCAGCCACCTTCAGGATTTGCTCGAAGACCGAGCTCTGGCCCACGATGTCATGGACGTGAGCCGCGTCCAGCGCATCCGTGAGGACATGGAACGTGCCGACGCGCGCCGCCTGCAACCTCATTACATCGAGTCCTTCTTTCACGAAGCCTTCCGGCGCCTTGGCGGGACAGCGAAGCAACGCGAGCCGCGGCGCTATGAAATCACCCACGTACCGGCCCCGGTGCGCAACCGAGACCGCCTCATCGGCACAGGCGAACCGGTACTGCCGCGCTACGAACGCATCGCCTTCGAGAAAGCGCTCGTCACTCCGCAGGGCCAGCCGCTGGCTGCGTTTGTTTGCCCGGGTCACCCCCTGCTCGACTCGGTGATCGATCTCACCCTCGAGCGCCATCGCGATCTACTCAAACGTGGCACTGTGCTGGTGGACGAACGTGACTCCGGCACGCAGCCCCGCGTGCTCTTTTTTCTGGAGCATTCGATCCAGGACGCAAGCCTTACCCGTTCGGGCGAGCGTCGCATCGTGTCCAGGCGAATGCTCTACGTCGAGCTTGTCTCTGACGGCTCGATGCGCCATGTCGGGTACGCGCCCTATCTCGACTACCGACCGTTGCGTGACGGAGAGCCCTGCGCCGAAGTGATCCTCAACCGGCCCGAGTCTGCGTGGATCAGCCGCGAGGTCGAGAGCAAGGCATTGGGCCATGCCGTCGCCAGTGTTGTCCCGGAACACTTGGCGGAAGTTCGCAAGGGCAAGCTCGCGCTCATCGCCAAGACCGAAGCCGCCGTGAAGGACCGGCTCACGAAGGAGATCGCGTACTGGGACCACCGTGCCGAACAACTCAAGCTGCAAGAGCAGGCCGGCAAGCCCAATGCGCGCCTCAACTCGGGCGAGGCGCGCAAGCGGGCCGATCTGCTGCAAGGTCGGCTGGAGAAACGGCTGGCGGACTTGAAGCACGAAGCGCAGATATCGCCGTTGCCACCGGTTGTGCTGGGCGGTCTGCTGGTTTTGCCCATGGGCCTGCTCGCAGCGATCACCGGGCGTGCCGTCGCAACATTGAATGCACCCGCCGACACCCAGGCCAGCGCCGCTCGCGCGCGCGCCGCCGTCATGGAAATCGAGCGAAGCCTCGGTTTCGATCCGACCGACCGAGAGTTCGAGAAGCTGGGCTACGACATCGAAAGCCGCGTGCCGGGAACCGGCAAACTGCGTTTCATCGAGGTCAAGGGCCGCGTGGCGGGCGCACCCACGATCACGGTGACCCGCAATGAAATCCTCTACTCGCTCAACAAGCCTGAAGACTTCATCCTTGCCATCGTCGAGTTCACGAGCGACGCAACACACCGCGCGCACTACCTGCGCCAGCCCTTCCAGCGCGAGCCCGACTTCGGGGTGACCAGCGTGAACTACGATCTGGCTGACTTGATTCTTCGCGCGTCGGCGCCGATCTAACGTGTCCGCAAGCTCTGTCGTCATCCGCCGCGTCGTATTGCGCAACTACAAGAGCATCGCCGCGTGCGACGTGACGTTGGCGCCGCTCACCTTTCTTGTCGGAGCCAATGGCTCCGGGAAGAGCAATTTCCTCGACAGCATGCGATTCGTCGCCGACTCGTTGCGTACGTCGCTGGATCACGCTCTGCGCGAGCGTGGCACCATCAAAGAGGTGCGCCGGCGCTCGGGAGGGCATCCGAACCACTTCGCCCTCAGGATCGACTTTGCACTGACGAACGGTGACGCCGGTCACTTCAGTTTTCGGATCGGGGCCAAACCCAGCGGCGGCTACGAAGTGCAGAACGAGGAGTGCCGCCTGCTGTCGGGCGAGCCCGGTGTGCCGGCGGCCTTCTATCACGTCAAGGCGGGACAAGTGACCGCGTCTTCACAACCGCAGTTGCCCGCGAGCCTGCCAGACCGGCTTCAACTCGTCGCAGCCTCCGGGTTGCCGGCCTTTCGCAAAATCTACGACGCACTATCGAGCATTCAGGTCTACAACCTAAACCCGCAGGAGATCAGTGCAATGCAACGCCCCGATCCCGGCGAGCTGTTGCGTCGCGATGGCGGCAACGCATCGAGCGTTCTGCAGAACATTGATTCGACGACGCGTTCGCGAATCGACAACTACCTTGCCCGCATCGTGCCGGGCGTTCAGTCGGTCGTGCCAAAGACGCTCGGCAATCAAGAGACCATCGAGTTTCGCCAAGTGGTTAGAGGCCAGCAACATCCTTGGCACTTCCTGGCCGGTTCCATGTCTGATGGCACGCTTCGTGCGCTAGGCGTATTGCTTGCGATTCATCAACTGGGCGCTGGCGGCGAGGCATCACCGCCGCCCTCGTTGATAGGACTCGAGGAACCGGAGACTGCCCTGCACCCCGCGGCGGCCAGCGTGCTCCTGGCCGCCTTGCGTGAGGCATCCCGGAGTACCCAGATCGTTGTCACCAGCCACAGCCCAGACCTGCTCGACAATCCGGATATCGATGCAGCGTCACTCTACGCCGTCGAGACCGACGATGGACTGACCCGAATCGGTCGTATCGACGCCGCCGGCCGTGAAATGCTGCGACAGCACCTGTTCACACCGGGCGAGCTGTTGCGCCAGAACCAGCTTGCGCCAGATCCCGATGCGATAGCCGATGTGCGGTCGGAAAGCCAGTTGGGGTTGTTCGAGATCAACGGCACTGCGTCGTGACAGTCGTCGCCTCGATCGTCGAAGGCCACGGCGAACAACAAGCCGTGCAGCGGTTGTTGCGCCGGATCGCAACTGACGCTTCGCCGCAGGCACAGTTCAGAGTGAACGAACCGATTCGCATCAAGTCCGGGTCGTTCGTGAATGACAGCGGGTACTTCTCCAGGTACATCAATCTCGCCGCCGCAAAGGCGCGCCAAGAGATCGCCGGACACGTCCTGATCCTGCTCGACTGCGAAGATGAGTGCCCAGGTCGCTTCGGGCCCGCACTGCTCGGTCATGCCAGCGCCATCGCGCCCGACGTGAACATCATCGTCGCGCTCGCCTACCGGGAGTACGAAACCTGGTTCATGGCGGCGGTGGAATCTTTGCGCGGCGTCGAAGGCATGTCTGGCGCCGTTGTTCGCCCGGCCGACCCTGAGGCGACGCGCAACGCCAAAGGCTGGCTCGGACGCCACATGCCGCATGGTTACGACCCGATTTCACATCAGCTCCCTTTCACCAACGTATTCGACCTAGACGCAGGTCGAACAATCCCGTCTTTCGATCGGCTCTACCGGAAGATCGCCTCACTGCTGACACCCGTGGCATGACCGTCATCGCACACAAGAAACTCATCGAAGTCGCCCTCCCGCTCGACGCCATCAACAAGGCCTCGGCGCGCGAGAAGTCCATCCGCCATGGCCACCCGAGCACGCTGCACCTGTGGTGGGCGCGGCGGCCGCTGGCGGCGGCGCGGGCGGTGATCTTTTCGCAGATGGTGGACGACCCTTCCGCGCACCCGGACCTGTTCCCGACCGAGAAGGCGCAGGAAAAGGAGCGGCAGCGGCTGTTCCGCATCATCGAAGACCTGGTGCTGTGGGAGAACACCACCAACGAGACGGTGCTGCAGACGGCGCGCGACGAGATCTGGGCGAGCTGGCGGCGCGCCTGTGACGAGAACGCCGACCATCCGCGCGCCAAAGAGTTGTTCGACCGCAAGAAGCTGCCCGCCTTCCACGACCCCTTCGCTGGCGGCGGCGCGCTGCCGCTGGAGGCGCAGCGGCTCGGGCTTGAAGCGTATGCGAGCGACCTGAATCCGGTGGCAGTGCTGATCAACAAGGCGATGATCGAAATCCCGCCGAAGTTCGCGGGCCGGCCGCCGGTGAACCCGGAGGCGCGCCAGCGCATGGGCCACACCGGCAGTTGGAAAGGCGCGCAGGGCCTGGCCGAGGACGTGCGCTACTACGGCCAGTGGATGCGCGATGAGGCGGAGAAGCGCATCGGCCACCTCTACCCGAAGGTCGAGGTCACCGCCGAGATGGTGAAGGTGAGGCCGGACCTGAAGCCGTACCTGGGCCAGAAACTCACCGTGATCGCCTGGCTCTGGGCGCGCACGGTGAAGAGCGCGAACCCAGCCTGCGCGCAGGTGGACGTGCCGCTCGCCTCGACCTTCATGCTTTCTACTAAGCCGGGCAAGGAGGCGTGTGTTGAGCCGGTGATCGAGAACGGCGGCTATCGCTTCACGGTGAAGGTGGGAAAGCCGAAGGATGCTGAGGCGGCGAAGAACGGCACCAAGCTGTCTCGCGCGAACTTTGCCTGCCTGATGTCCGGCACGCCAGTCTCGGGCGACTACATCAAGGCCGAGGGCAAGGCCGGGCGGATGGGCGCAAGGCTGATGGCGATCGTGGCCGAGGGCGAGCGCGGGCGGGTCTATCTCGCGCCCACGCCGGAAATGGAAGCGATCGCGCTGACCGCGCAGCCGAGGTGGAAGCCGGAGGGCGAGATTGCCAAGCGAATGACCGGCGGCAACTGCACACCCTACGGCCTCACGACGTGGGGCGACCTCTTTACCCCCCGCCAACTCGTGGCGCTAACGACCTTCTCCGACCTGGTGCAGGAAGCGCACGAGCGGGTGCATCGCGACGCCCTCCAAGCCGGCATCCCCGCTGACCCCAAGCCCCTGCGCGACGGCGGCACCGGTGCCACCGCCTACGCCGAGGCGGTAGGGGTGTATGTCGCACTCGCCGTGGACAAGGTCGCTGACCGCAACTCGACGGTGTGCGCTTGGGCCAGTCTTCGCGAACATGCACGGAATACGTTCGGTAGACAGGCAATACCGATGGTCTGGGACTTCGCCGAGAGCAATCCGCTCTCGGATTCGAGCGGCAATTTTGAGGGTGGCATCGTTTCGATCGTTGCTGGGCTTAGCCCGTCTTTCTCAACTCGCCGTTGCTTTCCCGCGAATCCGGCTGGTTTGCGCTCGCAAGTGCTTGATGCATAACGCATGAGTGGAGCGGAGTGCGTGTAGTGAAGACTTTGGTCGTTGCGCTCGGA
>JBAQUQ010000342.1:0-2018 GCA_049297615.1 Burkholderiaceae bacterium | reverse complement strand
CGCCATCCCTGCGGGGCAGGCGCTGCGCGAGTCCCAGTTGCGGCCCCGGGTCTGGTTCGCCAGCGGCGACCAAGTCAGGTTGGTGGCACGCGGCAGCGGTTTTCACGCCGTCGCCACGGGCCAGGCGCTCACCGCAGGCATCGAAGGCCAGCCGGCGCGGGCTCGAACCGATTCGGGACGCGTCGTCGTGGGCGCCGCAGTGGCGCATAAAGAGATCGATCTCACGCAATGACCCGAGTTCTGCCTGGCGCCGCGCATTTAGCCTTAAAGTTACCGATGAAAAGATCGATAACCCCTGCATGTCGGGCGGGTGCCCACCCGCCGGCCGTTAGGAGAACCGCATGAAGATCGGACATCCCACAGACAAGCCCATTGCCACGCCCTCGGTCACCGAGTCCAAGGTCACGTCCAGCAAGGCCCACCTCCTGGGCGATGCGGCGGCCGGCGCCGCGGGCACCTCGGCAGGCCAGGCCAGCGCCAAGGTGTTGTTGTCCGACGCCGTGTCGGGTTTGCTCGGCGGCAAGGAGCCCGGCAAGGAATTCTTCGACGCCGTCAAGGTCGAGCGCCTGGCCAACGCGATTGCGCAAGGCAAGTTCGTCGTCAACCCCGACGTCGTCGCCGACAAACTCATCGCCAACGCCCGAGAGTTGCTGGGCAAGACCTCGCACTGATCGCGCGGCGGCGAGCCACGGCCATGACCGAGCTGCATACGAGTGCCAGGCAAGACGCAGCCATGAACACATTGGAAGGGACGCTCAGCCGCGTCGAAGGCCATCTGGCGAGCCTGGGCAGCGCTCTGTGCGCACGCGATCTCGAGGCGATCGGCCGGCATGGCCAAGGCCTGCAGCTGGCACTGACTCAGGCGGTCGACCGTTTCAGCCTGGCGGCCAAACAGGGGGCGATTCCGGACGAACTGCGGCGCCGCCTGGCCCACGCCGGCGCGACGGTCGCCGCGCAGCGCGAATCGCTGGCACGCGCCACGGCGGCGCTGGATCGCGCCATCGAAGTGCTCATGCCACGCCCGGGAACGGGCGGCTATGCGCGCGACGGCCAGGCGCAGCGCAGCCGCAGCGCGGGCGTGATCCAGGCCTGATACGAATTCGCATTCGATCGAATAAGAATGGGAGCCTGATACCGGCCCCAAGCCGACGCCTCGCCGCTGCGCGCACGCCAGCCCCGAGCGCGCTCAGGTGGCCCGGGGTACGGTCTCCGGCCCACGCTCGCGGGGCACCATTTTTGGTTCGCGACCCACGTCTCGGTCAGACGCGCCGGTTCGCGCGGAAGTCGTGGCGACCGCGAATGGGACCTGCGCCCGTACCCCGAGCCACCTGCCCCGACACCCGGGTGGTACGCCGACTCGTGGCACGCCACCGCCGGTTGCAGCAGGGCGGTGGTGGCGCCCCCGGGCGCAGGCACGATTCGCGGTCGCCTCTATGCTTGTGGGGCACGCTGGTGTTGACGCAGATGCTTGTTTCGGGCCGCGGTGCCCACCCGCGAGCGTGGGCCGGAGAACGGGGGCGCCACCACCGCCCTGGCGTCGCGACGCCAGCATGCTGACCGCACGCCGACGGTCGGCTCGAGGCCGATCCCAGCCCACCTTTTTTATGCGATCGAACGCAAATTGGCCAGAGCGGCGCTACAAGCGCAACGGCGCCCGGTAGGCAAACACATCGCGCCCATCTGCGCAGCGCCATACCGCGTGCGGCTCGAGCGCTGGGATTTCGAACTCGAGACTGACCAGCCAGGCGCCCGGCGCCAGTTCCTTGGCGCCCTTGAGCGCCGCGCGCGGCATGCTTTCAGGGCGTTGGAACAGGTAGACCATGTCATAGCCCGACCAGTGGGCCGCCCACAGATCGGCGCGGATCACCCGGGCGAACTTGCAGCGCCAGGCGCAGGCCAGCGCAAGCAGCGGGCTGAACTCGAGCCCGACGAGCTGCGCCTGCGGGTAGGCAGCGTGCAGCTCGCGCAAGCCCGCCCCCAGGCCGCAACCGGCGTCGACGATTCGCGCACCGCTGCGC
>JBAQUQ010000341.1:0-6963 GCA_049297615.1 Burkholderiaceae bacterium | reverse complement strand
GCGCTTCGGCGCGGCGCTTGCGCCGCCGCGTCGAGTCGGCGCAAGGCCTGCTCCAGTTCGGTGGCGCGCGCCGCCCGCGGCGTGGCCAGGTCGGTGAAGTACCAGGCATCGACGACGGGCGCGATGCGCTCCAACATCGCCGGGATGTCTTTGTCGCGCATCGCACCGAATACGGCGTGGGTTCGCGGGTGAAAACCCATTCGATCCAGGTTGTGCCTGAGCGCGGCAACGGCGTGCGGGTTGTGCGCGACGTCCAGCACCAGGGTCGGGCGCCCGGCGACGATTTGAAATCGCCCCGGCAATTCGACCAGCGCGAATCCGTTTCGAACGGCTTGCGCCGAGACCGCAAGCCTGTCGCGCATCGCCTCGAAGGCGGCGAGCACGCCGGCTGCATTGAGCAATTGGTTGGCGCCGCGCAAGGCCGGATAGGCCAGGCCGCTGTAGCGCTGGCGCTGGCCGACCCAGCTCCACTGCTGCGCGTCGCCGCTGTAGTTGAAGTCGCGCCCGATGCAGCGCAAGTCTGCGCCGATGGCCTTGGCATGCTCGATCAAGCTGGCAGGCGGCAAAGGGTCGCTCACGATGACGGGCTTGCCGGCGCGCATGACACCGGCCTTCTCGAAGCCGATGGCCTCGCGCGTGTGGCCCAGGAATTCGGTGTGGTCGATATCGATACTGGTGACGATCGCGCAGTCGGCGTCGATGGTGTTGACGGCATCGAAACGCCCCCCCAGGCCGACTTCGAGGATCACCAGATCGAGCGGCGCTCTGGACAGCAGCCGCATGATGGCCAAGGTCGTGAATTCAAACGATGTCAGCGCCCACCCGCCGCGTGCGGTTTCCACGGCCTCGAAGTGTTCCAGCAGCTCTTGCGCGCGCACACATCGCCCGCCGATTCGGCAGCGCTCTTCGAAGTGCACGAGATGGGGCTTGATGTAGGCGCCGACGCGGTACCCGGCCGCCAAGGCAATCGCCTCGAACATCGCGCAGGTCGAACCTTTGCCATTGGTTCCGGCCACGGTCAATACCGGCACATCGAAGCGCAGGCCCAGGCGCTCCCTGACCGCGTGCACGCGCTCGAGCGACAGGTCGATGTCCTTGGCATGGAGACGCTCGCAGCGCGCGAGCCAGGCGTCGAGCGTGGTAGGCAGCAGCATCGTCGCGGCGCCCGTGGCAGGGGCGTCGAATCGCCGTCTCTCAGGCCATTGCGTCCGAACTCAGGCGGGCCAGCATCGCGATGGCGCGCGCCACGGTGGCGCGCATTTCGCGACGGTCGACGATCATGTCGATGGCGCCCGTCTTGAGCAGGAACTCGGCGCGCTGAAATCCCTCGGGCAGCTTCTCGCGCACCGTGTTCTCGATGACGCGCGGGCCGGCAAAGCCGATCAGGGCCTTCGGCTCGGCCATCACGACATCGCCGACAAAGGCGAAACTCGCCGACACCCCCCCCATCGTCGGATCGGTGAGCACGCTGATGTAGGGCAACTTGGCCTGCGCCAGGCGCGTCAACGATGCATTCGTCTTGGCCATCTGCATCAGGCTGAGCAAGCCCTCTTGCATGCGCGCGCCGCCGGTCGACGCAAAGCAGATGAAGGGCGTCTTTTGCTCGCAGGCGGCTTCGACACCGCGCACGAAACGCTCGCCCACCACGGAGCCCATCGACCCGCCCATGAAATCGAACTCGAAGCAAGCTGCGACCACCGGAATGCTGAGCACCGCGCCTCCCATCACGACGAGGGCGTCGGTCTCGCCGGTTTGCTCGAGGGCATCGCGCAGGCGTTCCGGGTACTTGCGGCTGTCCTGGAACTTCAGCGCGTCGACGGGCAAGACTTCCTGGCCGATCTCGTAGCGCCCCTCGGCGTCGAGAAAGGCGTCCAGGCGCGAGCGTGCGGCGATTCGGTGGTGGTGGCCGCACTTGGGACAGACGTTGATGTTCTGCTCGAGATCGGTCTTGTAAAGCGCCGTCTCGCAGGCCGGGCACTTGATCCACAGGCCCTCCGGAACCGTGCGCCGCTCGCTCGGATCGGTGGGTTGGATCTTGGACGGCAGCAGTTTTTCGAGCCAGCTCATAGGCCGAGTCCTTTTTCAGTCATGAATCGAGGGCAGTGCGGATCGAGGCGATGAATTCGGCCGCCGCCGCCGCCACCTTGTCGCGCGAACTCTCCTCGAGGCGCTGCACCAGGGCGGCGCCGATCGCCACGGCGTCGCAAACCTCGGCCACGGCGCGCGCGGTTCGCCCGTCGCGAATACCAAAGCCGACGCAAACCGGAAGTTTGACATGGGCCTTGATGCGCGGCAGCGCTTGCGCGACCCCCGCAATGTCCAAGTGTCCCGCACCTGTCACGCCCTTGAGCGAGACGTAGTAGACGAAGCCGCTGGCCAGGGCGGCGACATGTGCAATGCGCGCGTCGGTGGAGGTCGGTGCCAAGAGAAAGATCAGATCGAGCTTGGCGCGCTTCAAATCGAGCGCAAAGGCCTCGCACTCTTCCGGCGGGTAGTCGACGACGATCACGCCGTCAACGCCGGCTTGCTGCGCATCGGCGATGAAGCGCTCGGTTCCGTAGCGTTCGATCGGATTCGCATAGCCCATCAGCACCACGGGTGTGCCCGAATCGTGGACGCGGAATTCGCGCACGTAGCTCAATACCTGGGACATGCCGATGCCCTTGGCAACCGCGCGCTGCGTAGCCTTCTGGATCACCGGGCCGTCGGCCATCGGGTCGGAAAACGGCACGCCCAGTTCGATCAAGTCGGCGCCGGCTTTGGCCATGGCAAGCATCACTTCGACGCTGGCCTGCGGATCAGGATCTCCCGCGGCGATATAGGGAATGAGCGCCTTGCGCCCGTGCGCCTGCAATCGCGAGAACGTGGCGGCAATCCGGCTCATCGCGGTGCTCGCAGCAGTGCCTCGGCACCCTTGACCGACTGGCCTTTGCACGACGGCCGGCAGAAGAACTCGGCGCCGCTGAGGTCGGCCACGGTGCCGATGTCCTTGTCGCCACGCCCCGACAGGTTCACGAGCAAGTGCTGGTCGCTGCGCAGCGTGGGCGCCAGTTTCATCGCGTAGGCCAGCGCATGGCTCGATTCGAGCGCCGGGATGATGCCTTCGCTGCGGCACAAGCGGTGGAACGCCGCGAGTGCCTCGTCGTCGGTGATGCTCACGTATTCGGCGCGGCCGAGGTCTTTGAGATAGGCGTGCTCAGGGCCGACACCGGGATAGTCGAGCCCGGCGGAGATCGAGTGCGTCTCCAGGATCTGGCCGTTTTGATCTTGCAGCAAATAGGTTCGATTGCCGTGCAGCACCCCGGGTGTTCCGGCGCTGAGCGATGCTGCATGTTTGCCGCTGGCCAGGCCCTGCCCCGCCGCCTCGACGCCGATCAGGCGCGTCGCGGCATGCTCGATATAGGGGTAGAACAGACCCATGGCATTGCTGCCGCCGCCCACGCAGGCGAGCACGGCGTCGGGTTGGCGTCCAACCGACTCCATCATCTGCTCCAGACACTCGTCGCCGATGACACGCTGGAAGTCACGCACCATGGTCGGGTAAGGGTGGGGGCCGGCCACCGTGCCGATGATGTAGAAGGTGTTCTCGACATTCGTGACCCAGTCGCGCAGCGCCTCGTTCAACGCGTCTTTCAGCGTCTTGGAGCCGCTCTCCACCGGCACCACTTTGGCGCCGAGCAGGTGCATGCGGTATACATTGGGCGACTGGCGATTCATGTCTTCGCTGCCCATGTAGACGACGCATTCCAGGCCGTAGCGCGCGCAGATCGTCGCCGTGGCCACGCCGTGCTGGCCGGCGCCCGTTTCGGCAATGACGCGGGGCTTGCCCATGCGGCGTGCCAGCATGGCCTGGCCGATCGTGTTATTGATCTTGTGCGCGCCGGTGTGATTCAGGTCTTCGCGCTTGAGGTGAATCTGCGCGCCGCCGATTTCACGGCTGAGCCGAGCCGCGTGATACACCGGGCTCGGGCGCCCGACGAAATGGCGCAGTTCGGAGCGGAACTCGGCCATGAAGCTTGGGTCGTCGCGCACCTCGGCATAGACGCGCTTGAGTTCATCGAGCGCATGGATCAGGGTTTCGGCGACGAAGGTGCCGCCATAAGGGCCGAAATGTCCGGTGGAGTCGGGTTGCTGGTATTTCACTGTGTTCCCGCAAAAGCTTGATCTGGGGTGGGGCGGGCATCGGCCTCGCGCACGGCCTCGCAGAATCGGCGCATCGCCGCGGCATCCTTGATGCCCTTGCCGGACTGCGCGGTTTCGACGCCTGAGCTTACGTCAACGGCCCAGGGGCGTACCCGCGCGATGCCCTCGCCCACATTTTCGGCATGCAAGCCACCAGACAAAACGAGCCGATGGGGGAGTTTGGGGGGAACGAGCGACCAATCGAAAACCTTTCCACTGCCGCCGAAGCCTTCGACGTCGGCATCGAGCAAAAGCGCTTGAGCGCTTGGGTGCGCCGCGCAGAAGTCTAGCAAACTGAAACCTGGTTTCATGCGTGCGGCGCGCAGGTAGGGCCGGCCGAAGCGGCTGCACTCGCCGGGGGTTTCGTCGCCATGGAACTGCAACACCAGATGCGGCAAGGCCGCCAGCACGGCATTGACTTGACTCGCCAGGGCATTGACGAACAGCCCCACCGGCACCACGAAAGGTGGCAAGCGTTGCGCGAGCAGGGCAGCGCGTGCGACATCGACGTGCCGAGGGCTGCGCTCGTAAAACACGAAACCGACCGCGTCGGCGCCGGCGTCGACCGCGGCGTCGACATCCACCTCGCGTGTCAGGCCGCAAATCTTGATTCGGGTTCGATGCTTCATGGGATCGGTGCAGCGGGCAAGACGAGCCAGTCCGTTGTGGGCGTGCGGTTCGGGATGTCGAAGCTGGCATCGTAGTACGGGCCGAGGAAGTACAGGCCCTGCGCAGCAAATGTGGGCGCCGCCAGGGTGCGGTCGCGCGACGCAAGGATCTGGGCCATCCAGTCGACGGGGCGCACACCCGTTCCCACCGCGACCAGGCAGCCCATGAGGTTGCGCACCATGTGATGCAGATACGCACTGGCGTCGAAATCGAATCGCCAGTAGGCGCCACGCCGCACGATCGCGATCGATCGCAGCGTCTTTACCGGCGAAGCGGCCTGGCACTGCGCGGATCGAAAAACGCTGAAATCATGCTCACCGATCAAATGGCTTGCCGCCGCCTGCATGGCCGGCCCGTCGAGGGCGCGAAAACTCCAGCCCACCGCGCCCGACTCCAGCGCAGGGCGTACCGCAGACTCGAGCAGGAGGTAGGCGTAGCGGCGTCCGCGCGCGCTGGATCGGGCGTGAAACTGGGGGCTGACTTTGCGGCACCATTGGACGGCGACGTCGTGCGGTAGGTAGCGGTTCGTACCGCGTATCCACGAAGTCGAGTCGCGCTCGACTTCGGTGTCGAAGTGCACGACCTGGTTCAGCGCATGCACGCCGGCGTCAGTGCGCCCCGCGCAAAGCGTGCGCAGCATGTGCGAGGGGGAGCCGGTAAATTCCGACAGGGCCGCCTCCAGCCTGTCCTGAACGGTGTTGCCGCCGGGTTGGCTTTGCCAGCCTTGATAGCCCTGCCCTCGGTAACTCACGCCCAGAGCAATGCGCACGCGACGCTCCTGCAGCGCGCCCTGCGCGCTCAGCCCTATGCCATCGATTCCATCAGTTCAATCCGCCGAGCATGCTCTGCGCCTTGGCACGCACCGCACCCTCCGAATGGGCAATGACTTCCTGGAGAAGTTCGCGCGCGCCTTCGATGTCGCCGATCTGGCTGAACGCCTCGGCGAGCTCGAGCTTGCGGGCGATCGGGTCGCCCTCGCCTTCGCCTTCGTCGCTGTCAAGTCGAAGCTCGAGATCGGAAAATCCCGAGTCGCGCAGGCTCGCGGTCTCGGCCTTGGCGGGCGCGGCGCGCTGCGGCGGCGCATCGAGGTCGAGTGTGATGCTCGAAAGGTCGAATTCCATGGGCCGCGAGTTCGTCCCTGTCGGAGCAGGCGGTGCGCCAAGCGGATCGGCAGCTTTGATCCGGCCCGGCGCAGGGTCGAGCTTGAAGGTGTCGCCGATGCTGCCGGGCCTGCTGCCGGAAGCGGCTGGCCCACGCTGAGGCGCAGCGGGACTCGGGGTCGGAGCTGCAGCTTTGCCGGCGAAGTCAAGGTCCAGATCGACACTCGTCTTGTCGATGAAGGGCGGCTCGCTGGCTCTGCCGAAGTCTGGCGCCGAAGGCAACACCGACTGCGGCATGGTGCTCGCCCCGAGCGGCTCGTCCATCGAGCCGGTCCCGCCTTGCACCCGCTGCGGCGCTCCGCCGGGCTGATAGAGGCGGTTTTCCGGGTCGATCTCGGCACCCATTTCCTGCGCCTTGGCCCAGTCTTCGCCCTCGCCATGCGTCAGCGCGAAAAGCTGGGCTGCGAGAAGCTCGAAGCCTTTCGTGTCGCGGCGCTTGGCGTAGACCTCGAGCATCTTGGTTCGGATCGCCAGGCGATCCGGGCTGCTGCGCATCGCCTCCTTGAGGATCTCCTCGGCCTGCAAATCGCGGCCGTAAGCCAGGTAGACGTCGGCCTCGGCCACCGGGTCGACATCGCCGATGGCGTCGAGCTGGCTCAATGAGTAGCTCATCGACGACGAGGCCGCGCCCGCCTCACGCGTATCGATGCGCTGGCCGCCGCTGGCGCCGAAGAAAGAATCGGGCTGGAGCCGGCTTTCCAGGAACGAGGTTTCGCGATTGTCTTTGCGGCCGCGCTTGGTCAAGCGATAGATACCGAAACCGGCCAGCAGGGCGACCAGGCCAGCGCCCCCGGCGAGCGCCCAGGGGTTGTCGTCCATCAGCGATTCGAGCATCCCTGCCGCGTCGCCCCCTGTCGCTACCGCTGCCGGTGCAGAAGCCTTGGGCGCGGCCGCAGCCGGCGCGGAGGCCGACTCGGTCGGCGCTGCGGCGACAACCGGCGCAGGTGCCTGT
>JBAQUQ010000340.1:0-10974 GCA_049297615.1 Burkholderiaceae bacterium | reverse complement strand
GGCCACGGCTGCCGAAGCGACGGCCAGCGGCGGCCGAATTCCTTCCCGAACCATTCAACCTGGTGAGCCGTCATGAAACGACCCGTCAAGCCCGATCCGCAGTGCGCCGGTGGGCGGCACACCGCATGGTGCCTGCTCGGCGTCGGCGTTGTGCTGCTCGCCGGCTGCGCGGCGCCTGCGGTTCGGCAATCGATCAATCCGATGGAACAGCTGCATGCCGATCTGGCCGCTGCTGCACCCGCGCCGAGCCCAGCGCCCAGTGCACCGCCGCCCGCCCCGGCACCTGCCGCGCCGCCCCCTGCCGAAGCGCGGAGCGAAGCCCGCTTTGACCTCATCGTGAACGGCGCGCAGACACGCGACGTCTTCCTCGCCATGGTCGCCGACACCCGCTACAGCATGTTGATGCACCCCGAAGTGGGCGGCGTGCTGTCGGTCACGCTGCGCGACGTGACGCTGCGTGAAGCGCTCGAATCGATTCGCGAGGTGTACGGCTACGAATTCAGGATCGACGGGCGCCGCATCAGCATATTTCCCTCGACCCTGCAGACGCGCATCTTCTCGGTCAACTATCTGCATACCAGACGTCAGGGGCGCAGCGACGTGCGTGTCAGCGCCGGTTCGGCACCTGCGAATCAGGCCTCGGGCGGGTCCACCAGTGCCGGCTCGGCCGGCGGCACGGCGGCGGCAGCGCCCGACAGCAGCCAGGTCTCGACCAGCTCGGTCTCTGACCTGTGGGCCGAAACCGCCGAAGCGCTGCGCAGCATGGTCGGCACGGGCAGCGGGCGCAACGTGATCGTCAGCGCGCAATCGGGAACGATTGCGGTACGGGCCATGCCCGAAGAACTGCGCCAGGTCGAGGCCTACCTGCGCGTTTCACGCCTGGCGGTGGAGCGCCAGGTGATGCTGGAAGCGAAGATTGTCGAGGTCGAACTGAACGAGGGTTTCCAGAGCGGCGTCGACTGGTCGATCCTGCGCAGCCGCGGCAGCATCGGGCAAACCAGCGGCAACCCGAACAACCCGCTGATCACCAATCGAAATGGCCTGCCCACCTTGCCGCCGACGGTCAGCGCGCTCGTCGCCGAGGGGGTGGCCCTGCCATCGGCCGGCGCGGGAACGATAGGCCTGGCGCTGGCGGCCAACGGGTTTTCAGCCGTGCTCGGTTTCCTCGAGAGTCACGGCGACGTGCAGATCCTGTCCAGCCCGCGCGTGGCGACGCTGAACAATCAGAAGGCAGTCCTCAAGGTCGGCGTCGACGAATACTTCGTGACCAATGTGTCGGGTGGCACGATCACCACGGGCAGCACGAATACGGCCGGCTCCACGACCCTGCCCACGCTGACCCTGACCCCGTTCTTCTCGGGCATCGCACTGGACGTGACGCCGCAGATCGATGATGCGAACACCATCACTTTGCATATCCATCCCTCGGTGACGGCGGTGACCGAAAAAACCAAGCAGATCGACCTCGGCACGATCGGCAACTACCGGCTGCCGCTGGCCTCGAGCAGTGTCAATGAGACCGACACCGTGGTTCGCGTGACGGACGGCAATATCGTCGCCATCGGCGGCTTGATGCAGATGCAAAGCTCGCGCCGCGATTCGGGCCTGCCGGGCAGCGCCGACAATGCGATCACGCGCACCCTGTTCGGCAACAACGCCAGCAGCGCTCGCAAGAAGGAACTGGTCGTGCTGATCAAGCCGACCATCATCCGCAACGTCGAAGACTGGCCCCGCACGCTTGTGCCCGCCCAGGACGCGCCTGGAGTCCCGCGGCGTGTCATCGCGCTCGACGCGGCGTCTGCGCCGCCACCGGCCGTGAAGTGAGCGGCGCGCGGCCCAGCCGCGGATATCGCACTCGCGGCAAGCGAAGACCGGCTCACGGGCCGCACGAGGCCTTCAGTCGCGGAACAATCGATCCAGCCGATCGAGATCGTTCACGACACGCCAGGCGCCGGCGCCGCCGTCCTTGACGCGTTTCTCCCAGGCCTCCAGGCGCCCGGTGTAGCGCCTGGGGTCGATGTTGTCGCTGCCGAGCTTGGTGACATTGAGCGCGACCACGCGGATCCCCGTCAGATTGAGCGGCACGTCGCGCTGGGTCTGCTTGTCGAGCTCTTCTTGCATGTCGGAAAAGATCAGGATCGTCTTGCGCCCGGCGCCGGTCTCGTGCAGAAACTGCGCCGCCTGCAACATCCCGCCGGTGATGTCGGTGTAGGCGCTGCCGCCCTTGGTCTGCTCGCGCAGCGTCGCGAGCTGGTCGCGCAGGGCTTTCTTCTGCACATTGATTTGCAGCGGATCCTTGACGAAGGTCGCCTTGGCGATGATGTCTTTCTCGCTGAAGGATCGGCTCTTGACGCGCGCCAGGGCGAAGGTGTCGCCCGGGTTCAGTGTGCCGATCAGCCAATTGACGACGTACTGCGCCTTGTCGACCTCCTGGAGGTAGGTGCCCGAGGTGTCCAGGAGCATGTACACGGCGCGTTGGTTGCTGCCCTGCTCGCCGCAGCCCGAGCCGAACAGCGCCAAGGCCAGCCCGAAGAGCCCCGCCAGCAAGCGCCTCACGATGCGCGCCCCTGGGCGCCCGGCGCTGCCGGATCGCCCGTGTCGCGCGACCGGACGAGCCGCTCCACGCTGAGCGGGACGAAGATCAGCGCGTCGAACAACATGGCCAGCGCCTTGCCGAGCTGGCGGAAGATGTTCGACGCGATGCGCAGCGCGATGCTCAACACGCGCAACAGGAAGACGAGCAGTGCGCCGATGACAGTGCGCGCCGAGTGGATGAAGTACTCCAGCGGAATGGCGACGAAGGCCAGCGCGAAAGGCAAGATGAAACCCAGGATCATCTGTCCGGCCACGGGCACTTTCTGCATCCAGCCCAGGTCGGCGACGGCCTGGGCGGTTGCGGAATGCGCCAGGTCGCGCTTGAAGGCGAGGTCGGCCAGAATGATCTGGTCGCGCATCACCGCCAGCCCGACTTCGACGCCCGCCAGGATCAGCAGGATCGAGAAGAACACCCAGACCAGGGCGCGTCGCATCTTGTCGTCCATGACGTTGAAGCCTGGAAACAGGTGCGTGATGCGCAGCGTTTCCATGAGGAACAGGCCCATCGCCGACTCGATCAGGATGATGACCAGGGCGGCGACGTGCGAGGCCTCTAGGTTGCCCACGATGTATTCGCCCGCGCCGACCATGGCCGACATCGGGCGCTGAATCAGCCAGAAGTTGACGAAGGCCCCGCCGAGCGCGATCACGACCACGATGGCGGCGACGACGAACTGGCTCGACGCTGCCGCGGTGAGCGAATGCTCCACCTTCTCGGAGGACTTCTGGATTTCCTGGTACTTGTCCATCAAGCCGTCGATTCGCGCCGCGCCGTCCTGCATGCCGCTCATATTGCGGTCCACCTTGGCCAGGGTTTGCTCCAGGGATCGCCAAAACGGCATGAAGCCCTTGAGGATCTTGTGGCGGTCCTCGTAGGAGCGGCGGTAGGCGCCGATGACTTTGTCGTAGATCGGACCCATGGACTTGGAGATGTCTTCGAGGATCTTCTGCGTCAGGGGGTCGCCCATGTTCTTGATCCCGGCGATGGTCTCGGTGGCCTTGACCCAGTCGGGCGGCGGCGGCGGGACTTCGCCGCACTTCTTGTAGTCGTCTTCGACCCGCGTGAGTTCGTCCAGCAGGCGGCGTTGCAGGGCAGGGTAGCCGCCGAGGTCGCGCTGCACCTTCAAGGTGATGCGCTCGAACTCGCGTTGGATTTCCTGCTCGACGCCCTTGCGGGCATGCGCGAGCAGGACGAATTTGTTGCGCTCGCGCAGGCCGTCGGCGGCGCTGGCGAGCCATCGGCCGCCGACGCGCAGGCTGCCCGCCGCGACGCGCGACAGAGCAGCCATCAGGCCGTGAACGGGTGCGCGCGCCGCATAGAGAAAGACGATGGCGATGGCGGCCAGCGACAGCGCCGACAGCGCCGGGTTATCCGGAAACAGCATCCATGACATGGGGAACCTCGCAGGAGTGGTTGCGCCGCCCGCTCCGGCCGAGCCAGGGGCCAAGGCGACCGCGGCGCCCATGATGGGCGCCGCGCCGGCCACAGGCTGTGACCAAAGGTCAGGAGGGAGTCAAGAGCGCACAGCTGTAGCGCGCGCCGGCAGGCGATGCCTACAAATACCGGATTTCGCTGCGGGCGGTTCGCCGCCGCGGCGACCCCTGTGCTATTTGCCCAATCCCATCTGCTTGCCCACGTCGGTGTAGACCTTGATGCGCTCTTTCATGAACGCGTCCATGCGATCCACGCCCACGTTCACGAGTTCGAAGCCGCTCTTGGCGGCAAGCTCCTGCATCTCGGGCTCGGCATTGATCGCCGCCCACAGATCCGACAGGCGCTTGCGGGCCTCGGGCGGCGTCGATTTGGGCACGCCGATGCCGCGGTAGGCGCCGTCGACCCAGTTGACGCCGAGTTCCTTGAACGTGGGAACGTCGGGCATCAGGGGGTGGCGCGCGTCCATCGCCACGGCGAGTGCTCTCACTTTCGTCTTGTTGTTGATCGCAAACGCGGTATAGGTCATGCTGCCGTCGACATGGCCGCCGAGCACGGCCATCGTCATGTCGCCTGTCCCCTTGAATGGCACGTAAGTCGTCTTCACGCCGAAGGCCTGGTTCATGCGCTGGTGCGCCGCGTGATTCGCCGAATTCAGGCCCGAGCCGCCGAGATTGAGCTTCTCGGGCTGGGCCTTGGCCACCTTGACGAAGTCGGCAAAGCTCTTCAAGGGGCTGGTTTCAGGAACGACGAGGGCGTCGGGCGTGTAGTGGAACCAGAAGACCGGCGTCACGTCCTCCGTCTTGTATTGAACCTGGCCTTCCATGGGTTGCAAGACCATGTGCGGCAGGTTCACGCCGGCGATGTTCACGCCGTCGCCGGGCAGGGTGTTCAGCGAACTCCACAGCAAGGCACCTCCGGCGCCGGCCTTGTACTGGATGACGGTGTCGATCGCCGGGCATTTCTTCTTCAGCACGACTTGCTGGTGGCGCGCCGAAAGGTCAGACTCGCCCCCCGGCGGGAAGGCCTGCCAGTACATCAGGTTCTTGTCGGGGCAGGCTTGGGCCTGGGCCGGCGCGGGCGCCAGAGTGACGGCAGCCAGGGCCAGGGTGGCGATCAGGGTCGGGTGCATGCGGGTGTCTCCGTGTGGTTGTTGCAAATGTTGCACTCAAGCCGCGGCGCGCGCCAGCGGGTTGGCCCGTAGCCAAGCACAAACCTCGGCTGTGACCTGAGTCGTCGTCGCCGTGCCTCCCAGATCGCGGGTGTGCAGCCGGGGATCGGCGGTGACGGCCTCGATGGCCGTCATCACCTGGCGCGCCGCGCCGGCTTCGCCGAGGTGTTCGAGCAGCATCACGAGCGACCAGAAGGTCCCCAGCGGATTGGCCAGTCCCTTGCCCATGATGTCGAATGCCGAGCCGTGGATGGGTTCGAACATCGACGGATAACGCCTCTGCGGGTCGATGTTCGCGGTGGGCGCCAGGCCCAGGCTGCCGGCCAGCGCCGCGGCGAGGTCGCTCAAGATGTCGGCGTGCAGATTCGTGGCCACGACACTGTCGATGCTCGCCGGGCGGTTCACCATGCGCGCGGTCATCGCATCGACGAGTTCCTTGTCCCACTTCACATCGGGAAACTCGAGGGCGACTTCACGCGCGATCTCGTCCCACATCACCATCGCATGGCGTTGTGCGTTGGATTTCGTCACGACGGTGAGCAGCTTGCGCGGGCGCGAGCGCGCCAGCTTGAATGCAAAGCGCAAGATGCGTTGCACGCCGGCGCGCGTCATCAGGGTCACGTCGGTGGCGGCTTCGATAGGCTGGCCTTGGTGGACGCGCCCGCCGGCGCCGGCGTACTCGCCTTCGGTGTTTTCGCGAACGATGACCCAGTCCAGGTCCTGAGGCTTGCAATGCTTGAGCGGCGCGTCGATGCCGGGCAGGATGCGCGTCGGCCGCACATTGGCGTACTGGTCGAACCCCTGGCAGATCTTCAAGCGCAGGCCCCACAGCGTGACGTGGTCGGGAATGTGCGGGTCGCCGGCCGAGCCGAACAGGATCGCGTCCTTGTGACGCAGTGCATCCAGGCCGTCCTCGGGCATCATCGTGCCGTGGCTGCGAAAGTGATCGCCGCCCCAGCCGAAATTCTCGAACTCGAAGCGAAAGCCCGCGCGCGCGCCTTCTTCAGCCGCGAGTTGCTCCAGCACCTGGCGGCCGGCGGGAATCACTTCCTTGCCGATGCCGTCTCCCGGGATGGTGGCGATCGAGTAGGTTTTCATGAGGGTTGCACTGTAGAGCATTGGGGACAGCCCGCTTGACGCTGCCCGGCAGCTGGCCTCTACTGTGCGCCGTCACCACGCATAAGGAGCCACACCATGGGATCGACGGTCAGCTTCAAGCGCCCCGACGGGCAAAGTGTTCAGGGCTACCTGGCCGAGCCGGCCCAGCCCGGCGCTGCACCCGGGGTGGTCGTGATCCAGGAGTGGTGGGGCCTGAACGAGCAGATACGCGGCGTCGCCGAGCGCTTTGCCGCGGCCGGCAGCATCGCCTTGGTGCCCGATCTGTACCGCGGCAAATCGGCGCTCGAGGCCGAAGAAGCGCACCATTTGATGTCGGGCCTGAACTTCGGCGATGCTGCCTCGCAAGACGTGCGCGGGGCGGTGCAATACCTGAAGGGCCGCTGCGCCAAGGTCGGCGTCACCGGCTATTGCATGGGCGGCGCCTTGACCGTGCTTTCGCTCGTGATGGTGCCCGAGGCCAGTGCCGGTGTCGTGTGGTACGGCTACCCGCCGCTCGAGTTTGTCGACGCCTCGAAGATCAAGGCGCCGATGCTCGCGCACTGGGCCACCCAGGACAACCCGTTTCCGATCGCCGGCGTCGACGCCCTCGAAGAGAAATTGCGCGCCGCGGGGGTCGCCTATACCGGCCACCGCTACCTGGCGCAACATGGTTTCGCGAACGAAACCGCGGTCGGAGCGCGGCGCCTGCCGATCACGCAATACGACCCGGCCTGGGCGCAGATCGCCTGGGACCGCACCTTCAGCTTTTTCGGCAAACACTTGAACTGAGGCCGCGAACCGCACCATGAACAAGACTTTCCTCAGCGCCTGGGCGATCACTTTCCTGGCCTGGATGTTCGGCAGCTTCGTCGTGCACGGCGTGCTGCTGCAAGCCGACTACGCGCAGCTGCCCCAGCTGTTCCGTTCCGAGGCCGAATCGCAGCAGTACTTCCCGCTGCTGTTGCTCGCCCACGTGCTGATGGCAGGCGCCTTGGTGCGAATCTATGCGCAAGGTCGCGAGGCCAAACCCTGGTTCGGCCAGGGCCTGCGCTTCGGCGTGACGGTCGCGCTTCTGACAGCGGTGCCCGGCTACACGATCTACTATGTCGTGCAGCCCATGCCGGGTTTGCACACGATCAAGCAGATCGTCTTCGACGGCAGTCTGGTCGTGCTGCTCGGCGTGCTGGTGGCGTTTCTGCACCGGCAGCGCGGCAGCGCCTGAGCGCGGTGCGAGGCGCGGCCGCCGCGCTTCAGAGCAGGGAGGCAGCGTCGCTGCCCGAATGCCAACCCTGGCCCAGCATGTCGGGCGTGATCAGGGTGATGCCGCGTTCCGTCACGTGAAAGCGCGTCGCATCGTGGGCTGCGTTCATGCCCGCGGCGAAGCCGTCGGGCAATTGGCAGCCCTTGTCGACGACGCAGCGGCGCAGCGTGACGCCACGGCCGATGCAGACATTGGGCAGGATCACCGACTCTTCGATCAGGCTGTCTTCCTCGATACGCACCTTGAAGCCGAGCAGGGAGCGGCGCACCGTCGCGCCGCTGACGATGCAACCGCTGCACACCACCGAGTCGGTGGCCGTGCCGCGCCGGCCGCCGCCGTCGAACACGAACTTCGCCGGCGCGAGCTGGCGCTGCAGGCTCAGCACCGGCCAATCGTCGTCGTACAGATTGAGTTGCGGCTGCACGCCCACGAGATCCATGTGCGCCTCCCAGTACGCGTCGACCGTGCCCACGTCGCGCCAATAGGGTTTCTCGCCGACCATGTTGACGCAGGAGCGCGCGTAGCGATGCGCATGCACGCGTGCGCTACCGAGCACGCCCGGAATCAAGTTGTGCCCGAAGTCATGGCCCGAATTCGCGTCGGCGGCATCGCGCGGGAGCGCTTGATAGAGGAAACTCGCCTTGAAGACGTAGATGCCCATGCTGGCCAGCACGCGCTTCGGCTCGCCGGGAATGCATTTCGGATGGGTCGGCTTTTCATGGAAGGCAGTCACGCGGTCCATCGGATCGACCTCCATGACGCCGAAGGAACGCGACTCCTCGATCGGTACATCGATGCAGGCGATCGTGATGTCGGCGCAGCTCTCGATGTGCTCGGCGAGCATCACGCCGTAGTCCATCTTGTAGACGTGGTCGCCCGCCAGCACGAGCACGTATTCCGGGTCGGCTTCGCGCAGGATGTCCAGGTTCTGGAACACCGCGTCGGCCGTGCCGCGGTACCAGTCGTCGCCGACGCGCTGCTGCGCCGGAACGACGTCGATGAACTCATTGAGCGAGGACTCGAGAAATCCCCAGCCTCGTTCGACGTGGGCGATCAGGCTCTGCGCCTTGTATTGGGTGAGCACGCTGACGCGTCGAATGCCCGAGTTGATGCAGTTGCTCAGCGGGAAATCGATGATGCGAAGGGTTCCGGCAAAGGGCACGGCCGGTTTGGCGCGCCAGTTGGTGAGCTGCATCAGGCGCGTGCCGCGCCCGCCAGCCAGCACCATCGCATACGTCTTGCGCGACAGGGCGCTGAGAAAGCTGGCGTGCGATCGGTAAGAGGCGACCCCGACGTGTGACCGCGCAGCAATCATATTGCCCATCTTGTGTCCCGTTTTCTGGCGCCCACTCCCGGGCCCCGCTTGTTGGCATTGGTTCGGTGTTCTTAGAGGGCGGAGTCTGCGCGGCGGATGTGACGCTTTTGGATTTCAGAAAGTAAAAGGCGTTGCATTGGCGGCACTTTTTCACGCGACCGCGAAGCGCCGACCCTGAAAATCGCGCCGCTCTCGCCACCTGCGATGATGTGCGCGCAATGTCCCCGCCCGCGCAGACCCCGAAGCCCGACCTCGCCGCTTCCGCCGCTTCCGCCGCTTCCGCCACAGCGCCGCTGCGCAACCCGGTGTTTCGCATGTTATGGGGGGTGTGGGTCACGGCCAACGTCTGCATGTGGATGAACGACGTGGCCGCGGCCTGGCTGATGACGACATTGACCACCTCGCCGGTGATGGTGGCCCTGGTGGCCACAGCCGCGTCGCTGCCGGTGTTCCTGCTCGGCTTGCCCAGCGGGGCGCTGGCCGACATCGTCGACCGGCGGCGCTTGCTTTTCTTCACTCAGGTGTGGGTCGCTGTGGTGGGGCTGCTCACGAGCATGGTGGCGTTCGCCGGCGCCATCACGCCGCTGGCCCTGCTCGTCTTGACCTTCGCCAACGGGATCGGCCTGGCCTTGCGCTGGCCGGTGTTCGCCGCCCTCGTGCCCGAACTCGTGGAGCGCCGCCAATTGGCGTCGGCGCTGGCGCTGAACACGATCGCGATGAATATCTCGCGCATCGCCGGGCCGATCGTCGCCGGCGCCATGATCGCCGCGGCGGGCAGCGCCTATGTGTTCATGCTCAACGCCTTGCTGTCGGTGGGCGCGGCGTTCGTGCTGGCGCGCTGGCGGCGAGCACCGAAAGTCAGCGCCCTGCCGGGGGAACGATTCCTCGGGGCGATTCGGATCGGCGTGCAGCATGTGCGCCAGTCGCGTGCGATGCAAACGGCTTTGCTGCGCGTCTCGCTGTTCTTCATGCAAGGCGCGGCACTGCCGGCCTTGTTACCCCTGGTGGCCAAGGGCATGGGCGGCATCAATGAGGGCAGCGCCAGCACGTTCACCCTGCTGCTGGCATCCATGGGCGTGGGCGCGATCGGCGCCGCGCTCGCCCTGCCGCGCGTGCGCGAAGGCGTGTCGCGCGATTCCCTGGTGAGCGTGTGCACCCTGGTGCACGCCGCCTCGATGATCGTCGTGAGCCTGGCGCCCAATGTCTATGTCGCCGTGCCGGCGATGCTCGTGCTCGGCGCAACCTGGATTTCGGTGGCGAATACGATCACGCTGTCGGCCCAGCTCGCCCTGCCCGATTGGGTGCGCGCCCGCGGCATGTCAATCTATCAGATGGCGATGCTGGGCAGCGGCGCTGCCGGCGCGGCTCTGTGGGGCCAGGTGGCCAGCCTCAGCGAAGTGCACACGAGCATCGTCTGCGCCGCCTTGGTGGCTGTGGTGTGCATGCTGTTCACGCGCCGCCGCACGCTCGAGGGCGCTGCGCTGGAGGACCTGACACCCACGGATCGATTCAAACCTCCCGACACCGCGCTGGACATCGCCCCCGACGACGGGCCGGTGATCGTGACGGTGGAGTACCGCATCGCCCAGGAAAACGCGGCGGCCTTTCTCGAAGTGATGCAGATGAGCCGGCGCAGCCGCCTGCGTCAAGGCGTGCTGTCGTGGGAGCTGTTTCGCGACACCGCGGACCCGTCGCTGTATATCGAACATTTCATCGACGAAACCTGGGCCGACCACTTGCGCCGTTTCAACCGCATGACCGCCGCCGACGTGGGCCTGCGCGAGCGCCGCCTGGCGTTTCACATCGGCGGCGAGCCACCGGTGATCACGCGACGCGTTGCCGCGCCCTTGGGAGGGTCATGAGTCATTTTGCCGCATGCCTGTCTGCGGCAGCGCTGCTACATTGCACGCCGTGACGCTCGCTCGGCAACGGATGCGCAGACTCACCTGGCTCGCGATCGTCGTGATGCTGGGGCTTGCGCTCGCGCCCACGGTGTCCAGAGCGCTGAGCGTTCTCGGCGCTGATGCCCGACACGCTGTGCGCGCCGAAGCTGTCACGGCTGCGGACGCGTCGGCGCACGCCGAGTGCGAGGAAACCGACGC
>JBAQUQ010000339.1:0-2825 GCA_049297615.1 Burkholderiaceae bacterium | reverse complement strand
GCCGCGCTGTACCCGCTGTTGGTCGCTTTCAATGCCGTGCCCAAAGCGGCGATCGTGCCGATCCTGATCGTTTGGTTTGGCATCGGCCTCGGGCCGGGAATCCTCACCGCGTTCCTGATTTCGTTCTTCCCGATCACGGTGAACATCGCCACCGGCCTGGCGACCCTCGAGCCCGAGCTGGAGGACGTATTGCGCGTGCTCGGCGCACGGCGCTGGGACGTGCTCACCAAGGTCGGCCTGCCGCGTTCGATGCCGTACTTTTACGCCTCGCTCAAGGTGGCGATCACGCTCGCCTTCGTCGGGACCGTGCTCGCCGAGATGACTGCCGGCGACTCGGGCATCGGCTATCTCATGCAGACCGCTGGATCGCAGCAGCGCATGCCGCTCGCGTTCGCCGGGCTGGTCGTGATCGGTGCGATGGCCTACCTGATGTACGAGATGTTCTCCCTGGTCGAGAAGCGCACGACCGCGTGGGCGCATCGGGGGTCGGGCAACGAGTGAGGGGAGTTCACCGTTCACTGAACCGGAACGCAGCGGTCATGGTCGGCATCGGGACGGGCGACAGGACGCATTCCAGCCAACCGACCGACTTCTATTTTGAGCCGCGCAGCGCTATCCAAGCGACTACCTCTGGGGCCGCACGCTCTGCTCCACCGTGGAGCCTTGCCGCATGTGCCGGCACGTTGTACTGGGCAAACATCGGCCGACTGGTGTATGACATGGAAGAGCGCCGGCTGCTCAGGCTCACTGGCAAGCATGCCGAGAACCCGACGCTGGATTTGCCGTGCCGCGAGGTGTTTGCGGGCGAACAAAAGGCGGTGCGGGTGTGGGGGCCGGTGGCCGAGGTCGAGCCTGTGATCGCGGCGTTGCATGTGCGAATTCGGCGGTGCTGAGCGTATTGAGACATAGCCAAGCCAGGCCACGCCTAGCGATAGCTGCGAATCAACCCCACCACCACACCGAGAATCTGGACATCGCCTCGCGGACGGAGAGTGGCGTACTTCGGGTTCGCGGCGCGAAACACGGGCCGGCCACGCTCGCGAACGAGTCGCTTGAGTATGAGCTCATCCTCGATGTTCGCAATCACGATCTGCCCGTCGGTCTGAACCGCCCCGGCTGCTGCGCCGACCGCGCTCTGAGTTCCTCATCAACTTCATGTACGACTTCGTGAACCGCACCATGTCGATGCCCGATTGGCAAGCCGATATGGCGCAACTGCTTGGTGAGTCGATAAGCCTCGAGGGCCTGGCCCCTGAACAGCGCGAAGACACGATCCTCGAGACTTACCGCGCCAACCTGAAGCGCTGCGTGACAGCGTCACGGCCAGATTTCCCGCCTCGGTCGGCGTACGTGCGCGTCATGGACCCCGAGCGCGAGCGCCCGAAATACCATTTGGTTTACGTCACTTCGCATCCGCGCGGCATCATCGAGTTCATGACGCTCTCGGAAGGCGTTGACCTGGTCCAGAAACGGGTCCGCGCGGTTGTTCAAGATGCCAAACGCGAGCAGCGCACCCGTACAGCCGATCTCTTTGGCGCTGAATCGCTGGTCGACCCGAATGTGGGGCGCGCGAGCCCCGACGACGTCGACCAATTCTGGCTCGACTACCTCGGAGCAAATACCCGCCGCGTCGACAGCAACGCGTTTGCCAATATCTTGGAAAAGACGGACTGGCCGAGCGACCTGCAGGCGTCTCTCGTACGGCTCATCGACAGCGGCGCCGTGCGCAATCTGGACGCTGTGGGCCGGCGTCCCAAGAAGCCCCTGCACTTCGACGCCAAAGGTGGCGAGCGGTTGCAGCGGATGGAGAAACAAGTATGAGCACTTACAGCCGCATCGAGTGGACCGAGCAGACCTGGAACCCGACAGTGGGTTGCACCAAGGTTTCTCCAGGATGCAAGAACTGCTACGCCGAGAGCATGGCTCGCCGTCTTCAGGCCATGGGACTCAAGGGCTACGAGAACGGTTTTCGCCTGAGTCTGATGCCTGAGCGCTTGGCCGAACCTCTCGAGCGGCGCAAGCCGACCGTCTACTTCGTGAACTCGATGTCCGATCTCTTCCACGAGGAGGTGCCGTTCGAGTACATCTCGCGCGTCTTCGATGTAATGAAGCAGGCCCATTGGCACACGTTTCAAATATTGACCAAGCGCGCTCCGCGTATGGCCGCCTTTTGCTTAGGCCGACAGGTGCCGCCCAATGTGTGGCTTGGCGTCTCGGTCGAGAACAAGAAGCATGGAGTGCCTCGCATCGACGTGCTGCGCAATGTCGATGCCACGATCCGCTTCCTTTCCGTTGAGCCGTTGTTGGAGGATGTTGGCGAGTTGAATCTCACCGGCATTCATTGGGTGATCGTCGGAGGAGAGTCCGGCGCACGCGCACGCCCGATGCAGGCTGAATGGGTCGACAACGTGCGTGGCCAATGCCTTCGTGCCGACGTTGCGTTCTTCTTCAAGCAGTGGGGCGCCTGGGGTGCCGATGGTCTGAAGCGATCAAAGAAGGCGAATGGCCGCTCATTGCACGGCCAGTCCTGGGATGCCATGCCCGTGTGACCAAGACACCGTTCGTTGACGCCCGACCCGAGCAGGCACGTACTTCATGCACGAACGGCGCGATCAGATCGGCGCGATGCGCGGGGCAGCGCTGGTCGCAGCCACTGTGTCCTGCGAGGGTGCAGCCACTCTTCGCGAGTTGGCTGACGATCGCCAAGGCTGCGTGGAAAACGTTCTGGGTCACGATGCTGGGTTTCGCGATCTCGATCGTCGTGGGCGTCTTGCTTGGATTCCTGGTCGGCAGCTCGCGCCTGGCCTACGCCGCGCTGTACCCGC
>JBAQUQ010000338.1:0-40180 GCA_049297615.1 Burkholderiaceae bacterium | reverse complement strand
GGGCCCGGCACGAAGGCGCAGCGCTCGATCACGACCGGCGCGCGCTCGAGACGGCGGCGCCGCTGGCGCCAACGGCGAGTGCGCCTTCGGCCGACGACATCGTGCATTTCCCGCGCGGGGCCGCAGCCGGCGAATGCCTGCACGCGCTGTTCGAGCGCATCGATTTCACCGATCCGGCCAGCTTCCCGGGCGCGATCGACACGGCATTGCGCACCCGACCCCCTGGCGTCGCGGCGGGCGGCGCGGCGCACTTGCTGCGCGAGATGCTGGCGCGATTGCTCGGTGACGTCCTGCAAACACCCCTGCCCGCAGGCACCAGGCTGGCCGACGTGCCGCGCGCGCGACGCGGGGTCGAACTCGAGTTCAACCTGGCATCGCAGCGACTCAGCGCCACGGGCCTTGCGGCGGTGCTGCGCGAGCACGGCTATCCGGTGCCGCCGCTGGCCTTCGGCGCGCTGCAGGGCTATCTGCGCGGCTTCATCGACCTGGTGTTCGAGCACGCCGGCCGCTTTTATGTGCTCGACTGGAAGTCCAACCACCTGGGGAATGCGCCCGCCGACTACGCGAGCGAGCCCGTGGCGCGCGCGATGGACGAACATGCTTATCACCTGCAGTACCTGCTCTACACGTTGGCCGTGCATCGCTACCTGCAACAACGCCTGCCCGGCTATGCCTACGAGACACACTTCGGCGGCGTGCTCTATCTCTTCGTGCGCGGCGTTCGGCCGCACTGGATCGGCCCCGACGGCGCTGCCTGCGGCGTCTTCGCGCACCGGCCGACGCTGCACGCCATCGAGCAGCTTTCGGCATTGCTCGAATCGATTCGCGAGGCTGCATGAACCGCATCGTCGAGCGCCACCTCGAGTCGCCCGCCGAGCAGCTGGCCGAAGGCTTTGCCCGCCACGTCGAAAGCTGGGCTCGGGGCAGCGAAAGCGCGCCCACGCTGCGCCGGGCCGCTTTCGAGATGAGCCTGGCGACCAGCGAAGGCCATGTCTGCCTGCCGCTCGTCGAATTGGCCGGCGCGCTGGCGCCGCCACTGGATATCGAGTCCCTGCGCGCCAGCCTGCTCGCGTCGAGCCTGGTCGGAACGCCCGAAGCGCCGGGCGCGAAACCGTTGATTCTGGACGCTCAGGACCGGCTCTACCTGCATCGCTACTTCGACTACGAGCGGCGCCTGGCCAAGCGCCTGATGCACGCCGCCGGCGCTGCGCCGGTGCTGCCCGACGCCGCTGCGCGCGAGCGCCTGAACGAGATCTTCCAGAGCAATGCTGCCGGGCTCGATGGCCCCGTCGACTGGCAGAAGCTGGCTGCCGCGCTGGCGCTGCGCCAGCGCTTCACCGTCATCAGCGGCGGCCCCGGCACCGGCAAGACGAGCACCCTCGTCAACCTGCTCGCTTGTCTGATCGCCCAAGACCCGGACTGCCGCATTGCCCTGGCCGCGCCCACGGGCAAGGCAGCGGCGCGAATGACCCAGGCGATCCGGCTGCGCGCCCAGCGCCTGCCGCGGGCGATCAGCGATCGGCTGCCAGCCGAGGCGTTCACGATCCATCGCCTGCTCGGCGTGATCCCGGGGTTAGGCCGGTTCATGCACGACGCAGGCCATCAACTCGCCATCGACGTGCTCGTCGTCGACGAGGCCTCGATGCTCGATCTGGCCCTGGCCACCCAGCTGTTCGAGGCCGTTCCCGGGACGGCACGCATCATCCTGCTCGGCGACAAGGACCAACTCGCCTCCGTCGAGTCGGGCGCCGTGTTCTCCGAGCTGAGCGCCGATCCGACGCTCAGCGACGCCTGCCGCAACGCCCTGGCCGGCCTGTTGGGCTTGCCCGCAGAGCAGATCGCACCGCCCGACTCCGCCCAGACCAGCGTGTTGCACGACAGCGTGGTTTGGTTCACGCAGAACTTCCGTTTTGCGGCGGACTCGGGAATCGCGCGGCTCGCCGCCGACGTCAATGCGGCGCGCTCCAAGGAGGCAATCGCCCGCTTGCGCGGCGGCGCGGACGCTTCGCTGCGCTGGGCAGACGACGCCGGCAGGGTGCCGGGCGAGGCCGCATGGCAGTACCTGCTGCAGGGCTACCAGCCCTACTTCGAGGCCGTGCGCCGCGACCCCGCCGACCGTGGCGCCGTCGCCGAGGCGTTTGCATCGTTTCGTGCCCTGTGTGCGCTGCGCGAAGGGCCGCGCGGCGTGCTCGCCGTCAACGAGCGCGTGACGCGCCATGCACGCGACAATCTCGCTGCCTTGCTCGCCGCGAGGGGCATCGACGCGCAATCGGAGTGGTACCCGGGCCGGCCGGTGATGGTGCTGCGCAATGACTATGTGCACAAGCTCTTCAACGGCGACATCGGCATCGCCTTACCCGCTGTTGCAGATGACTCATCGGAGGGCTTGATGGTGTATTTCCCCGATGGCGCAAGCGGCTTTCGCGCCATCGCGCCGCTGCGCTTGCCCGCGCACGAGACGGCGTTTGCGATGACCGTGCACAAGGCCCAGGGCTCCGAGTTCGACGAAGTCTTCGTGCTCCTGCCCGAGCAGCGCAGCCGCGTTCTGACGCGCGAATTGCTCTACACCGCGCTGACGCGGGCGCGCAAACGCATCACCCTGTGTTCGGGGGCAGAGGTGCTGGGCGCCGCGATCGACTGCCCGACGCGCCGTCACGGCGGCCTGCTCGCGCGCCTGCGCGAGTGCGCGGTGCTGCCCCCGGCCGCGATATCTGCATGACACGGCTCCTGCACAGCGCTGACTGGCATCTTGGCCGGTTTCTGCACGGCCGGTCCCTGCTCGACGACCAGGCCTATGTGCTGGACCAGTTCGTCGCCCTGGCGCGCAGCGAAGGCGTCGACGCCGTCATCATCGCCGGCGACATCTATGACCGTTCGGTGCCGCCGGCCGACGCCGTCGCCCTGCTCGACGACGTGCTGGCACGGCTCGTGCTGGACTGCGCCATCCCGGTCCTGCTGATCGCCGGCAACCATGACAGCGCCGATCGAATCGGCTTCGGCGGGCGCATCCTGGGCAAGCAGGGCTTAACCGTGCGCGGCACACTCGACGACCTCAGCCCGGTGCTTCTAACCGACCGCCACGGCACGCTGGCCTTCCACCTCTTGCCCTATGTGGATCCGGTGTTCGCGCGCGCCCTGCCCGGCGGCGCGGCGCTCAACGACCACCAGAGCGCGATGACCCATGTCGTCTCGATATTGCGGGCCCAGCGAGTCGCCGGCCAGCGCAATGTGCTCGTCGGCCATGCCTTCGTCGCAGGCGGCAGCGAATCCGAGTCGGAGCGGCCGCTCGCGGTGGGCGGCTCGGGAATGGTCGGCGCCGACACCTTCGAAGGCTTCGATTTCGTCGCCCTGGGCCACCTGCACCAGCCGCAGGTGCTCGGCAGCGGTCGCATCCACTACCCAGGCTCCCTGCTCAAGTACTCGTTCAACGAGGTCGACCATCGCAAGGGCGTTTCCCTGGTCGAGATCGGCGCCGCCGGCACGCCGCTCATCCGCAGCGTCGCCCTCAGCGCCAGGCATGACGTTCGCATCGTCAGCGGAACGCTCGCCGAACTGTTGAGCCGGCCCGACCCCGGGCGCAGCCGCGACGACTATCTGTGCGCCCATCTCACCGACCCCGGCCCCGTGCTCGACCCGATGGCCCGGCTGCGCGAGGTCTATCCGAACATGATGGAGCTTCAGTTCATCCGCAACGCCGAAGGCAACTCGGCAGCGCGCGCCGGCGCTGACCACCGGCGGCGCCAGCCCGCCGAGCTGTTCCGCGCCTTCTACCGCGATATGGTCGGGCAGGAGATCGGCGCAGCCGAACTCGCCGCCTTCAACGAATCCGTCGAGTCTGCTTGCAGCCTCACCCAAAGGGGTGAGGCTTGAAGCCCCTGGTCATCGACATGCAGGCCTTCGGGCCTTTCGCCCGGCGCCAGGTGATCGACTTCCGCGCGCTCGGGGACAAGACCTTCTTCCTGATCCACGGCCCGACCGGCTCGGGCAAGACGAGCATCCTCGACGCGATCTGCTTTGCCCTCTTCGGCGACAGCTCCGGAGGCGAGCGCGATGGCCGGCAGATGCGCAGCCACCACGCGGACGGGGCCACGCTCACCGAGGTGCGCTTTGACTTTTCCCTGGGGTCCGAGCGCTACCGGGTGCGGCGCGTCCCCGAACAGATGCGCAATGCCAGGCGCGGCGGCGGCGCGACGAAACACGCCCAGAGCGCGGAGATCTCGCGCCTCCAAGCCGGCGCCGACGTCGAGCAGCCGCTCGCCTCCGGCTGGAGCAAGGTGACCGAGGCCGTCGTCGGCCTGCTCGGTTTCGAGAGCCAGCAGTTCCGCCAGGTGATCATGCTGCCGCAAGGCAAGTTCTTCGAGTTCCTGAAGAGCAACTCGCAGGAGCGCGAGAAGATCCTGCAGACTCTGTTCGGCACCGAGCTGTACAAGCGCATCGAGGAGCAACTGAAGTTCGCGGCGAACGAGATCGCCGATCAGTCCCACGACAATCGAAAACAGCGCCAGACCCTGCTCGACCAGGCCAGGTGCGAGAACGAGACCGAACTCGACGCGCGGGCGCAGCAGCAAGGCGTTGCGCTCGACGCGCGCCGCAGCGCCGAGCAGAGCAGCGCAGCCGCAGCGCAGGTCGCGGAGCGCACGCTGACCGAATCACGCCGGGTCGCCGGTCGATTCGACGAGCTCGACCAGGCGAATGCGGCCCTGCTGGCCTTGCGCGCCCAGGAGCCGGCGTCGAACACGCAACGGTCGCGCCTGGCCGGCGCGCGCCGCGCCGCATCGATCCAGCCTTACGCGGCGGCGCTGGCCGAACTCGGCCGGCAGTTCGATGATGAAGCGCAGCGGTGCAAGGCACTCGCTGCCGAGCTGGTCAGTGCCACGGGCCTGCACGACCAGGCCAGCGCGGCGCTCGAACGCGAACGCCAGCGTGCGCCGCAAGCCGAGAGAGCGATCGAACGCAGCGCCGAACTCGACGCCCTGGTGGACAAGGTCGTCGCGCTCACCAAGGCGCGTGCCGCGTGCGCCGCCGGCAATGCCGAGGCGACACGCCTGGGCGCAGCGCTGGCCGGCGCGCAACAGATCCAGAACGCCGCGGCAGGCGCCGCGCAAACCCTCATGGTCGAGCTTCAGGAGCAGCGCCTGCACGCCGCCGGGCTCGACGGCCTGCGCCAGACCCAGGCGCGTCTGACCACGCAACTCACGCAGTCCAGCACACTGGCCGCATGCATGGCTGAACTCGCCGAAGCGGCGAAGCACGCCGACGCGCGGCGCGCGGCAATGCAAAGCGCAGCCGCCGCTTGCGCCGGCGCGCGCACCCGGCGCGACGAACTCCGTCTTGCCTGGATTGCAAGCCAGGCCGCGCGGCTCGCGCATGAACTCGTCGATGGACGGCCCTGTCCCGTTTGCGGCGCACACGAGCACCCGGCGCCGGCGCACAGCGCGGGCGCCCTGGTGCTCGACGCCACGCTCCAGGCCGCCGAAGATGCCCTCACGCAAGCCGAGCAGGCGCAGCGTGATGCGCAGCAGAAACAGGCGGACGATCAGCGTGCAGCCGGTGTGCTCGAGGCGCGCATCGCAGCGCTGCGCACGACCCTTGGCGACGCTCCCGCATCGAACGAGCAGATGAAGGACCAGGCCGGCACCGCGCAGGCCAGGCTGAAGCGCGCCGAAGCGGCGGCCAAGGTACTCGAGGTGCTCCAGGCCAGGCTCGCGGCGACGGCGCTGGCCGCGCAGAACGCCGAAGCCACGACTCGGCTTGCGCAGGCCGCCCTACAGCAAGCGCAGGCGAGCCTGCAGCAGATGGCCGGTCAACTTGCCGAGCGCGAAGCCGCTGTCCCCGCCGACCTGCGCGATCCGGCAGCGCTTCAGGCCGCGCGCGCTGCAGCGCTCGATTTGAAGGTATCGCTGAAGCGGGACTTCGACGCTGCGACCCATGCGGCGAACATCGCCGCCGCCAGGTTGAACGAAGCCAGGGCGCGGCTGCACGCCGGCGAGCAAGCGCTGGCCAGGCTCGCCGCGCAGCAAAAGGACAAGGCCGAGGATCTCGAGCAGCGCCTGCTGGTGGCGGGTTTTGCCAGCCGCGCCGAGTACCAGGCAGCGCGCCTGGACGAGGCGGCGATGGATTCGCTCGAGGCGAGTCTGCGGACCTTCGACGCTGCCCTGGCGGCCGGCGTCGAGCGGCAGGCACGCGCCGCCGAGGGCACGCGCGACCTGGTTCGCCCCGATCTCGCAATCGTCATCGCCGGGCACGAAGGTGCGAAGACGGCGCAATTGGCGGCGAGCAATGCGGTTCGCGATGCACTCGCCGCGCTTGCGACCACGACCTCCTTCACCGAATCGCTGAAGAGGCTGGCGGCCCAGTTCCAGACGATCGAGGTGCGCTACACCGTGCTCAAACAGGTTGCCGAAGTCGCCAGTGGGGCGAATTCGCAGCGCATGTCGTTCCAGCGCTACGTGCTCGCAAGCTTGCTCGAGGAAGTGCTGGCTGCGACGACGCTGCGCCTGCGGGTCATGAGTCGCAGTCGCTACGAAATGCGCCGCAAACTCCAGCCCGGCGACCAGCGCGCCCACGCCGGGCTCGACCTGGAGGTCTTTGACCAGTACACGGGAACGACCCGGGCAGTGGGCACCTTGTCCGGCGGCGAATCATTCCTCGCCTCGCTGGCGCTCGCGCTGGGCCTGTCCGATGTCGTCCAGTCCTACGCAGGGGGCATCCGGCTCGATGCGATCTTCGTCGACGAAGGCTTCGGGTCGCTCGACCCTGAAGCGCTGGAATTCGCGATTCGCGCCCTCAAGGACTTGCAGCAGGCAGGGCGCATGGTCGGAATCATCTCCCATGTCGCCGAGCTGAAGGAGTTGATCGATGCCCGCCTGGAATTGAAAGCGACACAGACGGGAAGCGTCGCCGAGTTCGTGCTTTAGACGCATGGGCCCGGCGAGCGCATGTCTCCGAACACGCAAGGCGCAGGGAGTGACGATGGCGCGAACCCGAGGATGGCAGCATGACAAGAGACCTGAGCATCGAGTTCTTCGACAAACAGTTCGCCAGGCAGATTCGCGAGCACGATTTCGCGCTCAACCCCTTCGAGACGGCAGCGCTGCCGCATCTGCGCGGACGCGTGCTCGACTTCGGCTGCGGCATCGGCAACCTCGCCCTCGCGGCAGCGCGGCGCGGCTGCTCCGTGCTTGCGCTGGACGCGAGCGCCGCGGCAATCGAACACCTGCGCCGGGTCGCAGCCGCCGAAGGCCTGGGCGTCGAAGCCGCCCAGGCCGACCTGCGCAACTACGTCATCGGTGAAGACTTCGACAGCATCGTATCGATCGGCTTGCTGATGTTCTTCGATTGCCCGGCCGCGTTTCGCTCGCTCGGCGAAATCCAGGCCCATGTCAAGCCGGGCGGCACCGCGGTCGTCAACGTGCTGGTCCAGGGCACGACCTACCTCGACATGTTCGACGCCCACAGCCATTGCCTGTTCGACCGCGACGAGATGCTGCGCCGCTTCGCGCGCTGGACCATCCTGGCGTCGGAGTTCAGCGATTACCCCGCGCCGGGCGGTCGAATCAAGTCCTTCGCCACCCTCATTGCGCGTCGGCCCGGCGCGGCGGCCGCATCGCTCAGGGACTGAGCTCGATCTCGTGCCGATGGCCGAAACCCTTGCTGTTGTCGATGAAGTACAGACGCTGCGCACGCAGCCGGTACCAGCGCACTTTCGCCAAGGCCTGGACGATGACCGCGGGGGCGCTCGCCAAGCGCCCGACGACGGGAAACTTCTCCCCATACTTCTGGCGCGCGAGCAGGGCTTCGTCGCCGCCGATCTCGAGAACCTGCCCCTCGACTTGCACGCCCTTGATCGTCGCCCACTCGCCGGTGTCGTCCTGGATCGTCGCGGCGCAGCGCGGGTCGCGCGCCAGATCGCGGCCATGGCGGCTCGAGGGCGACGAGACGAAATACAGGGTGCGGCCGGCGTTGCAGTAGAAGACCGCTGCAGCCCAGGGTCCGTCCGCGCCGCAGGTGGCGAGCGTCATGACGTGATGGCGATCGAGGTAGTCCGCCACATCATCGGGCAGGCCCGCTGGTAAGTCCGCTGGCAGGACCGGTGGCAAGGAAGTTGGCATCAGGGCAGCCCGAAAGTGCTTCAAACGATGCGATTCGCCTTGCCGGTCCAATAGCGATCGCGAAGGCTCTTCTTGTACAGCTTTCCGGTGGGCAGGCGCGGCAGGGCCGGGTCGAATTCGATGCTCCTGGGACACTTCAGCGCGGCGAGGTGCTGGCGGCAGAACGCGATAAGTTCGCCTTCCAGCTCTGGCCCGGGTTCATGGCCCGGCATCGGCTGCACCACGGCCTTCACCTCTTCGCCCAGATCCTCATTGGGCACGCCGAACACCGCGGCGTCGGCCACTTTGGCGTGCGTTACCAACAGGTTCTCGCACTCCTGGGGATAGATGTTGACGCCGCCCGAGATGATCATGAAGGTCGAGCGATCCGTCAGGTAGAGGAAACCGTCGTCATCGACATAGCCCACGTCGCCCACCGTCGTCATGCTGCCGTCGGCCGAGCGGCTCTGCGCCGTACGCAGCGCGTCGTTGAAGTATTCGAACGGTGTGGCCGTCTTGAACCAGATTTCGCCGGGCACACCCTTGGCTGCGGGCTGCATCATCTCGTCCAGAACGTGCAGCTCGCCCAACATCACCTTGCCCACCGAGCCGCGATGCTCGAGCCACTCCCGGCTGTCGCAGGCCGTGAAGCCCAGCCCCTCGGTGGCGCCGTAATACTCGTGGATGATGGGGCCCCACCAGTCGATCATCTTCTCTTTGATCTGAACCGGACACGGCGCGGCGGCGTGGATCGCCACGTCGAGCGACGACAAATCGTAGCGCTTGCGCACCTGCTCGGGCAGCTTGAGCAGGCGATTGAACATGGTCGGAACGAGCTGACTGTGCGTCACCCGGTATTTCTCGATCAGGGCGAGGTAGTGCTCGGGGTCGAAGTGCTCCATGATGATCGCCGTGCCGCCGAAACGAATGCACAGCGACACGGCCGCCTGCGGCGCCGAGTGGTACAGCGGCGCAGGCGACAGATACACCATGTCCTGGCGATAGCGCCACAGCTTGGCCAGAAAGTGAAACAGCGCCAGCGGCTCGCGCGGCGGATTGTCGGGCAGCGGCCGCAGCACGCCCTTGGGCCGACCCGTCGTTCCCGACGAATAGAGCATCGGGGTGCCCAGGAATTCGTCGGCGATCGGCGTCGCCGGGAAGGCCGCACAGGCTTCGTCCAGGTTCATGAAGTTCGCGTCGCCGGGCGCATCGACGATGAGGGCCAGGCGCAGCTTGGGGCACAGTGGCAATGCCTGCGCGGCGACGTCGCGCATGGCGCGCGAGGTGATGAGAACCCGTGAATCGCTGTTGTCGACGATATAGGCCAGCTCGCGCGCCGTCAGGAACGAATTGATGCAGGTGTAGTACAGGCCGCAGCGCTCGCCCGCGGCGTTGGCGACGATGTAATGGCGGTTGTTTTCCATGAACACCGCGTAGTGGTCGCGATGGCGCAGGCCTCGCGCGCGCAGCAGGTGCGCGAGTCGATTGCTGCGTGCGTCGAGCTCGCCGTAGCTGGTGGCCGTGCCGGCATCGGCCATGATGAAGGCCGGGCGCTGCGGGTGGGTGCGCGCATGAAGTGCCGGATACATGGGAGTCTCCTGCTGAAGCGGTGCTGCATCGACCGACGACAATGTAGCCGCCCCGCAGCCTCGCAGGAAGAATCGATGCGCGAATCCAGACCGCAGCGCGACCGGCCCGACAAGCCGACGCTGATCTACCCTTTCGAAGCCCCGCCGGGCCTGGGCAAGGTGCTCGAAGTGGCGCCCGGCGTCTTGTGGCTGCGATTGCCCCTGCCCTACGCCCTGGATCACATCAATCTGTGGGCGCTGGAGGACGGCGACGGCTGGACGATCGTCGACACCGGCGTGCGCACGCCGGAGAGCCTGGCGGCGTGGCGCGAACTGTTCGCCAACGCGACCGACAAGCGCCCGATCGCGCGCGTGCTCGTCACCCACATGCACCCCGACCATGTGGGCCTGGCCGGGTGGTTGACGCGCAAGTTCGGCTGCCGGCTTTGGATGACGCGCCAGGAGTATCTGAACTGCCGGGTCCTGTGCGCCGACACCGGCCGCGAAGCGCCCGACGATGCGCTCGTGTTCTTTCGCCGTGCCGGCTGGAGCGCATCGGCCCTCGAAGACTACCGTGCGCGCTTCGGCAATTTCGGCAAACAGATCCACGCCCTGCCCGAGAGCTACCGGCGCCTGATCGACGGCGAAGCGTTTGCCATCGGCGCACACGAATGGCGCGTCGTCGTCGGCACCGGTCATTCGCCCGAACACGCTTGCCTGTACTGCCCGACATTGAAGCTGCTGATCTCGGGCGACCAGGTGTTGCCCAAGATATCGTCCAATGTGTCGGTTCATCCTGCCGAGCCCGACGCCGACCCGATGCGCGACTGGCTCGACTCACTCGCCAAGATCGAGCGCGAAGTGCCCGACGACGTGCTGGTGCTGCCTTCGCACAATGAATGTTTTCGCGGCCTGCATGCCCGGCTGCGCTATCTGGGCGAGTCGCAATTGCGAATCCTGGACCGGCTGCGCGAAAGCCTGGCCCAGCCCAAACGCGCTGTGGACGTCTTCGCCGCCTTGTTCGGCCGCGCCATCGACGAGAGCAGCCCGAGCCTGCTGGGCCTGGCCACCGGAGAAAGCATCGCCTGCCTGAACCATCTGGTGCAGCGCGGCGAAGCGTTCGCCGAAATCGATGCCTCAGGGGTTGCCTGGTACCGCTTGCGCGCCGCTGCCGCTTCGAATTGAAGGGTTCGGCGACAGCCCGATTGCATCTCGCGGAGATCGGGCGTGAGGATCATTTCCTGGAACATCCGCGCCGGCGGTGGCCGCCGCGCCTTGGAGATCGCGGAACAACTCCGTGTCTGGGAGCCGGATGTCGTGATCTTGTGCGAGTACCGCGCCACCGAACCGAGCCGGGCGCTGGCGCAGCAGTTGAACTCGAGTGGCCTGGTTTTTCAACGGACCACGGCCGACCCGAGTTGTCCAAGCGCCAACGCGGTTCTGGTCGCCTCGAGGTGGCGCACGCGCAGCGTGCGCCTGGGCTGCATACCGGACGAGCCGCGTCGTTGGTTGCATGTGAACATCGCCTCGCCACGCGCGCTGGCGGTGCTGGCGGTCCATGTGCCGAACCGCAGTTCCGGGCGCAAGTACCCGTTTCTGAACGCGCTGGCCGATGCAGCGCGAGTTTGGCGCGGCCCGCCCGCACTCATCATCGGTGACAGCAATTCAGGGCGGATCGGGATCGATGAGCAGGCCCCGGCATTCAACGCATTCGAGGATCGGTGGATGCTGCGCATGCGCGAATTGGGGTGGCAAGATGCTTTCCGGCTGATCCATGCCGAGCGCCGCGAATTCACCTGGTACTCACCGAACGGCAAGAACGGTTTCAGGATCGATCAGGCGTTCCTGCATCCGCGCCTGGTTCCCCGATTGACATCGATCGCACACCGTTGGGGTGGTGATGCGGGTGGTCGTCGAGACCGGCTGAGCGACCATGCGGCGCTGTTGCTCGACCTGAACGACGATTGACGACTCGACTTCGAAAGTCGCATCCAGGCATTCGTGGCCGCCGAATCCGAGCCGGCGAACAGGCGCTGCCCCAGGTAGCGCACTGTCATTCACGGGAGGTCGATGCCGCCCTCCTCCTGCACGGCGACTCTGGGGCCGTACGGTTCGAGTTGCGTCAGGCGAGCGTCGTCGACTGCGCCGCCCACCGTGAAGTGATAGAGCGATTGGAAAGCCAATCCCTCGAGCCCGAAGATCTGGTGCACCGGGTCGTCGAAGAAACAGCCGATTCCCGTGGCGCGAACGCCGGCCGCTTCGGCCTCGAGGTATAGCACCTGCCCGATCAGCCCCGCTTCCCAAAACAGCCGGCGATACGACCAGGGCCCGTGCGTGAACAGCGTCTCCTGATACTGCGCGATCATGCCGAGCGAGAACGCACCGTCGCCCGCGATGTCCTGAAAGCAGCTGACCTGCGTCGCAAGCCGTCTCGCGTCTCCCACCTCCAGCAAATGAAGGGGAAGCTCGGCCGGGCATCCTGGCGGCACGCTCCAGGCGAAATGCGCATGCATCGCGCGTTTCAGCGTTTCGGCCTTGGCGGGGTCACGAACCAGCATGTACAAGCCCGGATCAAGGCCGGCGACACGATGCACGAACAGGCCAAGGTGCAGGGCCGGATCCCAAGGCAGGGCGTCCCAGGGGATCGGGCGCTGCAGCGCCGGCAATTCGACGCGCGGCATGACCCGCGCGAGCATCTGGAAGAAGCGCCCCGCCGATATCGAGGTTCGGCCGTCGCACGCGAGCAGGCTACGCCGTTGCAGGATGATTTGTCGTGCCGTGGCCGCTTCGGCACCCGCGCCGACCTCGGGCTCGCCGACGCTCGCGTCTGTCACCTCGAACCTTGGCGGCTTGCTGGCTGGTTTGCGCGAAGCGAGTTCGACCTCGTCGATTGCCGCCCAGGGCACCGGATCGTCCTGGCTGAGCCGGTTCGCCCGGCCGGTCCAGCGTTGCCGGGCCAGTTCGCGCGCGGCGCACCGATCGACATCCGGCGCGAGCAGGCGCATGCAGCGCCCGTCTTCATCCCGGTCTGTGGGCAAGACGGCCAAGACGAGATCGGGGTGTTCGCGCTCGGCGAGGGCAAAGTCCTCATCCCGTTTCAGGCCCAGCAAGTCTTCGATCGTTTCGTCGGCCAGGCCTTGCAGCAGCCAGGCGCGCCAGCCCAAAGCCGCAGCGGCGATGCGCAGGCTGCCGATCGCGTGTCCCACGTCATGTTGGCAATAGCGGAAGGCGCGCTCGCCGTATTTCCACGCCTCGCGCCAATGGAGCGACGACAGGCCGATCAGAAACGCCTGCGCCGCAAGCCCGCGCGTCAGTTGCGCAAACAACTCGGCTGGAAAGTCCAGGCGCCGTTCCAGGCCGTGCTCGCGCACTGCGTAGTGATACACGCCGGGGGTGTCGGCCAAACCGGCGAGCGGGCCGATCAGCAGGTATGCCTCGGTGGGATGCAGGTTGCCGCTGGAAGGGTTGCAGCGCAGCGCCCACCGCGTCGCGCCCGCTTGCTTCCAGGCGGAAATGGCCAGTGCGTACTCGAACAGCCGGGACAGCGAACGCAGCGTCAGCGGCTCGTTCGGCACTGCGGCACGCCGGTACAGGTGCGCGTAGCGCGGTGAGAGCGGCGTTTCCTCAGCGCCGAGGATCGGCAGCTGCACGAGGTGTGCGCCTGCATAGCGGCGGAACGGGTTCGGCTGATTTGCCCAATCGAGCTGAGTCGGACCACGCGCATAGCGGTTGAACTGGTGTTTACTGCGCTCGTGATAGCGCATCACCGCTTGGATTTGGTCGGGGTCGTGCATGCGGCGACATTGTTCCAGTTTGCGGACACCGGGCCACGCAAACGAAAACGGGCCGCAATGGCCCGTCTTTCATAGCTTTCCGGAGCCGGAGTCTGTCAAGGCCCGCGTCAATCCTATACCCAGGGCCTCAAGGCCTTCAAACTCCCGACGGTTCCCCGACACATCAGCGCGGTGCCGGCGTCAGCACCGATTGCCTGAGCAGGCTCTCGGCAGGGATACCCAGGCCCGCGTGCAGTTTCTGGATCATCGCCAGTGTGAGCCCGCGCCTGCGTGTGAGCACCTCGTAGACACGGTTGCTGCGCCCGATCAGTGGTTCCAGGTCCTTCGGCGTCAGCCCTTGCTGCTCCATGCGGAATTTGATGGCTTCCACCGCGTCGGGTAAGTCCATCGGGAAATGGTCGCGCTCGTAGCCCTCGATCAGCGTCACCAGCACGTCCAGCCTGTCCCCCTCGGGAGTTCGGGCCTTGGCGCCCATCAGCGACTCCACAGCGTTCAACGCTGCCTTGTAGTCGGCCTTGGTGCGAATCGGTTTGATTTCCATGCTCACTGCTCCTTCGCGGATCAGAAGGTCTGCGCGTCGATCGCGTCGTACTGCCTGTGCGTGCCGATGAAGCGAACATAGACCACGCGATACGGGTAGTTGATCCACACCACCAACCGGTACTTGTTGCCTGCCAGATTGAACACCCACCGGGAGGAAGAGCTGGATCTCCCGCCACGAGGACGATGGCCGTGAGCGACAGATGAGGCAATGAAGGCCAGCAAGACCGCAAGTGGGTATGCATGGTCCGACCTAGGCTGACTGGGCTACCCGAGGGCGAGCGTATTGCGCAAGGTTCCGAGGCAGTTCACGCCCACAAAGTTGCCCGTCAGGGCCCTACCGCAAGCTCTGGCGTCGCACCCTGCTCGGCCGGGGTCCTCCCCATGCAGGATGCTATAAATGCCCGAGTGGTCTGCGTGCCATCGCCACCCTTGAAAACCGCCTCGCCACATGTTCGAGCCGCGTCTAGGCGCCGAAGATTCAACGAATCGAACCCGAAACCCAAGAAGCAAATCGTGTGGGCAGCCAGCAGCATCTCTTGGGCGCGCTTGAATACGGGCTCGTCGTCTCTCGCCTCGGGGATGATCCGAATCGACTTTGCCGCGAGCGAAACCGATGCGGCTTGAACTGGCCAACCGTATCGGAAATAGTCGGCGTCGCCTGGCCAGGGGGACCCGAGACTGCCGTATACATGCTCAATTCGCAACGTCTTCAGCTTTGCAATCGCGTCGGATTCGGAAACGTTGAAGGTGGCCGTCGCCGCTCGGAGCAAGAACACCTCGAGTGAACGGTCATAGTTGAACGTCACAATGCTCAGGTTGTTGAATTTCACTTCGTCCCAACTGTGGCCCGACGCAAGCTTGTTCCAAAGATAGTCATACCAATCGTCAGGCGTTCCGATCGTATCCACCAGCGAAGACTCTGCCTCGGCGTACCACAACTGCGCAGCGATCGACCTGCGCCCTATGTCCGAGAAGTCGCTGCGAATGCCGAGGAACGCATCGATTGAATAGAGGCGGGACCTCGCGAATGCATCAACGAAGGGTTGCAGATGCGGGTCTGCGGCCAAGCCTGCCTTGGCCGTCACGTTGTCGGTACCGGCTGCCATTCCGATGATTCGGCCGCGCAGTTCGCCACCAAGTGGAAAGCCGTATGGCTTGCTTGCACCAGCACCCAGGACGAGAACCGTTGGAGTGGAGATCATTGCATCCTCCCGAACTTCACGCGCTCACCATCGCGTATGTGGGGGAACTCTACAGGCCGGTGGGCTGGAGCGTTCGGGGGTCGCCGCTGCGTTACGCCCACAGTCGGTCACGTAGCAGACGATGCAGCAATCTGATCGTGAGAGCCATCCGCGGCGCGGCGCGGGCCGCACTCGCATTTGCCCTGCGCGCTCGCTGCTTCGGCATGACACGGCGGCGGGAAGCGGGAAGTTGTTTTTCGAACGGAGGTCTATCCGCGGGTCGGAAGGACAAACGGGCCGCAATGGCCCGTATTTCTTTGCGTACTGGCGGAGCCGGAGGGATTCGAACCCTCGATGCAGGTTTTGCCCGCATACTCCCTTAGCAGGGGAGCACCTTCGGCCACTCGGTCACAGCTCCTCACGCCGCGCGCCATTCTAGCGCCCGGTGCAGCCCTGCATGGCAGTGCTAAAGCGGCGATTGTTCGAGATCGAAGGCCTTGTGCAGTGCGCGCACGGCCAACTCCATGTATTTTTCGTCGATGACGACACTCGTCTTGATCTCGCTGGTCGTGATCATCTGGATATTGATGTTTTCCTCGCTGAGAACGGAAAACATCTTGCTGGCCACGCCGACATGCGAGCGCATGCCGATGCCCACGATGCTGACCTTGCAGATCTTCGGGTCGCCGATCAGATCCGCCGCTCCGGTCTTGGGCAGCACCTCGGACCTGAGCAGTTCCATCGCGCGTGCATAGTCGTTGCGGTGCACGGTGAACGAGAAATCGGTACGGCCCTGGTGCGAGACGTTTTGAATGATCACGTCGACGTCGATATTGGCCTGCGCCACCGGCCCGAGAATTTGATGCGCCATGCCCGGCTTGTCGGTCACGCCCAGCAGGCTGATCTTGGCCTCGTCCCGATTGAAGGCGATTCCCGACACGATGGCTTGTTCCATTTTTTCGTCCTCCTCGAACGTGATCAGAGTGCCCGAGGCGGCTTCTTCCTCGATGCTCATATCCCAGGGCGTGAAGCTGGACAGCACACGCAAGGGAACGCGGTACTTGCCGGCAAATTCCACGGAGCGCAGTTGCAGCACCTTGGAGCCCAGGCTGGCCATTTCCAGCATTTCCTCGAAGCTGATCGTCTTCAGCCGGCGCGCCTCGGGAACGACGCGCGGATCGGTGGTGTAGACACCGTCCACGTCGGTGTAGATCAGGCATTCGGCTGCCTTCATCGCCGCGGCAACGGCCACGGCCGAAGTGTCCGAGCCGCCGCGCCCGAGCGTCGTGATATTGCCTTGCGCGTCCACGCCCTGGAAGCCGGCGATCACGACGACTTTGCCTGCCGCCAAGTCAGCCTGCACGCGCCGCGCATCGATGCTTTGAATGCGAGCTTTGGTGAAGGAACTGTCGGTGGCGATCGGCACTTGCCAGCCGGCGTAGCTCACCGCCTCCAAGCCTTCGGCCTGCAGCGCGAGCGCCAGCAAACCCATCGAAACCTGCTCGCCCGTGGCCGCAATCACGTCGAGTTCGCGCCGATGCGAAGGCGTCGATCCGCTGGGCGAAAGTTCCTGCGCCAAGCCCAGCAGCCGGTTCGTCTCGCCGCTCATCGCCGATGGCACGATGACCATTTGATGCCCGGCGCGCGCCCATTTGGCGACGCGCCTGGCGACATTGCGGATGCGCTCGGTCGAGCCCATCGACGTGCCGCCGTACTTGTGGACCAGGAGTGCCATGTGAGGGGGTGGGCTGTGCGGCACTCGCAATGTCACGCGGTGCGCGGTTCGGGGGAGTGCGTCATTTTAGTCGGGGCAGTCAGCGCGCCCGATCCGACAAGCGCTGCCACTCGAGTGTGACCTGGGGCTGGCCCGGCAAGGCGAGCGCGCGCGCGTCCACGCCCAGGCCGGGCACGAAGACGAGTTGACCCCCGCTGAAGAACAGCGGACCCTCGCGCAGCCAGGGCGGCACCGACGCCGCCTGGTATTGCTTCTTCAGGCTGCGCGGCGGCCGGCCCAAACCGGCCTGGAACTGTTCGCCCCCGGCGCGGCTGCGAAGTTCCACCTGACCCAGCCACGCCAGTGGCACACCACCCTGTGGGGTGCGTTGCACCCGCACCTGCCCGAGCCACCCGGGGAGCTTGTAGACACCGGCGCGGCGCACACAGAGCTGCGTTTCGCGCACCGATTCCGTCGGCGCCGCGAGATGGCGTCGAAAGACCAAGACCTCGCGGTAGAGCCGCAAGTTACCGTCAGGGCACGGCCAGCTTGCGCTTCGCGCGCTGTCCAATTCGGCGAGCAAACGCGTCACAAGGCTCGCCGACGCCGCACGGCCGAGTTGATTTTTCAACCAGGCACGCAGCACATTGCTGCGCCTGGCTTCGCTCAAGGCCTTCCAGGCGCGCAGCTCGAAGCCGCGATCGCTGGCCACGGCAAGCAGGTCGATGGTGGCCAATTCTTCGAGGCACAGGCTCGCCTGTTGCGCCCATGCCGCGCTCTGTGCGATGGACGCCTCGGCCTGCGGGAAAGCGTGCGCGAACACGGGCCAGACCTGAATGCGCAGACGATTGCGCGCGTAACGCGGATCGGCATTGCTGTGGTCATCGATGAAGCGCAGGCGATGCCTGCGCAAATAGGCGTCGATCGCCTCGCGCGGGCGATCGAGCCAGGGTCGAGCCCAGATCAGGCCATCGCGCTGCGCGAAACGCGGCATTCCCGCCAGCCCGCTCACCCCTGCGCCGCGCAAAGCTTGCAAGAGAAAGGTCTCGGCCTGGTCAAGCCGATGGTGGGCGAGCAAGATCAATTCAACACCATGCCGTTTCGCCAAGTCATGCAGCGCACGGTAGCGTTGTTCGCGGGCCCAGGCTTCGATGCTGTCGCCCGAGGGCGGCGCTTCGGCCAAACGCTCGGCGGCGAACGCGACGCGCCAACCGCGGCGCGCCCAACGTGCACATTGCTCGTTGCAAAACGCGAGCCAAGCGTCGGCGTGCGGGCTCAGCCCGTGATGCACGTGGAAGGCGAACACGCGCAGGCTCAGCGGCGCGGCAGCTGCCAGTGTGGCGTGCAGCAGGGCACTCGAGTCGCGACCGCCGCTGTAGGCGACCGCGACGACTTGCGCCGTCGGCGGCTCGGGCGCAGGCGCGACGCGGGTCATGCCTGCTCCACTGCACCGCATTGCACGGTCGTGCCGGGCGGCGACGGCGCAACGCTAGCGCTCGGTGGTGTCGCTGAAGCGCCCGTATGCACGCAGGCGTTCGTAGCGGCGCTGCAACAGCTCCTTGGGCTTGAGGTCGCTCAATTGGCGCAAGGAGTCATTCAAGGCGCGCTTCAAGAATGCCGCCATCTGCTTGGGGTCGCGATTGGCGCCGCCCACGGGCTCGTTGACGATTTTGTCGATCAGGCCCAGCGCCTTGAGCCGGCGCGCCGTGATACCCAAGGCCTCGGCGGCGTCGGCACAGCGTTCGGCCGTCTTCCAAAGAATGGAAGCGCAGCCCTCCGGCGAGATCACGGAGTAGACGGCGTATTGCAGCATCAGCACCTGATCACCGACGCTGATCGCCAGAGCCCCGCCCGAGCCGCCCTCGCCGATGATGGTGGCGATGATCGGCACTTCGAGTTGCGCCATCTCGAAGATGTTGCGGCCGATCGCTTCCGACTGGCCGCGCTCCTCGGCGCCAACGCCGGGGTAGGCGCCGGGGGTGTCGACGAAAGTGAACACCGGCAGGCCGAACTTTTCTGCCAGCTTCATGAGACGCAAGGCCTTGCGATAGCCCTCGGGACGCGACATTCCGAAATTGCGCAGGCCGCGCTCCTTGGTGTCGCGCCCTTTTTGGTGCCCGAGCACCACGCAGGGTTGCCCATTGAAGCGGGCCAGCCCGCCGACAATCGATTGATCGTCAGCGTAGGCGCGATCGCCGTGCAATTCGAGGAAGTCGGTGAAGATCTCGCCGATGTAGTCCAGCGTGTAGGGGCGCTGCGCATGCCGCGCGATCTGGGTAACCTGCCACGCCGACAGACTGGAGTACAGATCCTTGGTGAGCTGCAGGCTTTTCTTGCTCAGGCGATCGATTTCTTCCGAGATATCGACGGCCGACTCGCTTTGTACATAACGCAACTCGTCAATCTTCGACTCGAGATCCGCAACCGGTTGCTCGAATTCGAGGAAATGTCGTTTACTCATGGGTGCAGCTGATCGAGCTTTGGCGCGCCCGAGTCTTGCCTTCAGTATTCCACCGGCAAGGGATCGAGGCTGCGCCAAATGTACCATGTGGCCACCGAGCGAAAAGGCGACCAAGCGTCACCGACTTCACGCGCTTCGGCGCGCGAGACGGGCTCGCCGCTGAAGTAGTTCAGGCTGATTCCTTTGAGCAGGCCCACGTCGTCCAAGGGCAGGACGTTCGGTCGCATCAGGTGGAAGATGAGGAACATTTCAGCGGTCCACCGGCCGATTCCGCGAATCGCGACGAGCTCCTCGACGATGGCTTCATCTTCCATGCATTGCCATTGCTCGACGTGGACGGCGCCGGATTGGAAGTGATGCGCAAGGTCGCAAAGGTACTCGACCTTGCGTGAGGACAAACCTGCCGCTCGAATGCGCTGCATCCCGAGCGACAGCACGCCGGTGGGCAGCAAGCCCGCCGATGCATCCTGAAACAGCGCCGTAAATCTGTCCCAAACGGTTTGCGCGGCCTTCACCGAGATCTGCTGCCCGACGATGGAACGTGCCAAGGTCGTGAATGCATCGCCGCGGCTTTGCAGTCGGCCGTCGCCGAATTTCGGAATCAACTTGCGCATCACACGGTCGCGCTTGGCCAGATGCTTGCAGGCTTCGTCCCAATACAACGGTTGCGCGAGTGTTTCCAAACTGCGCTCCCTGCTCAGGCCTTCACCCACGTCGTGCCCTGCGGCGAGTCTTGCAGGACCACCCCCTGGCTTGCCAGGTCTGCACGAATTCGATCCGCGGTTGCGAAGTCTCCGGCTTGCTTGGCCGCCAGGCGCCTGGCGATCGCCTGATCGATCGCCGCCTCGTCCAAGCTGTTGCCCGATTGCAGGAACACACGCGGTGGCCTCTGCAAGAGCCCGAGAGTGCCGGCCAGGCTTCGCAGCAGTCCGGCGTCTCGCGCCGAGCGCGAGCGATTCACTTCACTGGCCAACTCGAACAGCACGGCGATCGCGCCTGGCGTATTGAAGTCGTCGTCCATCGCAGCGCGAAACGCCGCGGCACGCGGCTCGCTCCAGTCGAGCGCCACATCGTCGACGCGTGCACCGTCGAGCGCCGTGTACAGCCGCCGCAACGAATTGCGCGCGTCGTCGAGGTTCGTGTCGCTGAAATTGACAGGGCTCCTGTAGTGCGTGCGCACCATGAAGAAGCGCACCGTCTCGCCGTCATAGCGCTTCAGGACATCGCGGATCGTGAAGAAGTTGCCCAGCGATTTGGACATCTTCTCGTTGTCGACATTGAGAAAGCCGTTGTGCACCCAGTAGTTGACAAAGGGCCCTGGCGTGGCGCCCTCGCTTTGCGCGATCTCGTTCTCGTGATGCGGAAACTGCAAGTCCATCCCACCGCCGTGAATGTCGAAATGCGAGCCCAGCAGAGCCCGGCTCATCGCCGAACATTCGATGTGCCAACCGGGGCGGCCCCTGCCGTAGGCGCTGTCCCACTTCGCGTCGTCGGGTTCGAGGTCTTTCGCCGCCTTCCACAGCACGAAGTCCAAGGGGTCGTCCTTGCCTTCCTGCACGGCCACGCGTTCGCCGGCGCGCAACTGATCGAGCGACTTGCCCGACAGCTTGCCGTAGCCGGGAAATTTGCGCACGGCGAAATTCACGTCGCCGCTGGGCGTGCGGTACGCCAGGCCGTTTCGCTCCAGCACCGAGATCATCGCCAGCATCTGCGGCACATGCTGCGAGGCCCGCGGCTCGAAAGTCGGCCGTGTGATCCCCAATGCGTCGAGGTCCTGGTGCATCGCCAGGGTCATCTCTTGCGTCAATTGGCGAATCGGAATGCTGCGTTCCAGCGATCGATTGATGATCTTGTCGTCGATGTCGGTGATGTTACGAACATAGGTCACGCGGTAGCCAGACGTTTGCAGCCACCGGCACACGACATCGAAAGCGACCAGAAACCGGGCATGCCCGATGTGGCAATAGTCGTAGATCGTCATGCCGCAGACATACATGCCCACATGCCCCGGCGTGATGGGGACGAACACTTCGACCCGACGCGAAAGAGTGTTGTGAATCCTGAGAGCCATGGACAACCGACGAGACAGCAGCGGCCAGGAAGGCTTGGCCCGCGCGGAGCACCTTGGCATCCGATTTTCGACGCTCCGTCGAGTCGATGGCACAAGGGCCTGCACTACAATCGATTCAGTATACCGGCGGCGATTCTTCGCAAATCCACGGCGCGTCTGCAACTTTTTTTTTCCGACGCAGGTCGCCGCTCCTGCTGGCTCACGGACCATGCGCAAGCTGCATTCCTCACTGTCCATCTTGCTGCACGCCGGCGCGCTGATCGCAGTCTGTCCGGTGTTGGCCAGTGTGGAAGAAACCGACGAAGTTGCACGCCTGCATCGCTCGGGAAGCAGCGCAGAGGCGGTGCAGCTTGCCGACAAGCTTCTCGCGACCCGCCCCAAAGATGCTCAGCTGCGATTCTTGAAAGGCGTGGTGCTCGCCGAAAGCCAGCGTAGCGCCGAGGCGATCGAAGTTTTTCAGGGATTGACCGAGGATTTTCCAGAATTGGCTGAACCGTACAACAATCTAGCGGCCTTGCATGCGGCGGCGGGCGACTACGAGCGCGCCCGCCGCGCGCTCGAACAGGCCCTGCGCAGCAATCCGGCGTACGCGACGGCGTTGGAGAATCTCGGTGACGTGCATGGCATGCTTGCCAGCCGCGCCTACGCCCGCGCGCTTGCGCTCGACCCGGCCAGCAATCGGCTGCCGGGCAAACTGGCATTGGTTCGAGAGTTGTTCGCCGCCAAACGCAACGCGGCAGCGCCCGCGCGGCCGCAATAGCGGTCCGGTATCGTTCCAGACAACGCAGTAAAGTGAAAGGCCCAATGATTCGCAAACTCGCACGCACACTGGCAGGCGTCGCCCTGCTCACCGCCGCCGCCACCTCATTGCCTGCCCTGGCGCAAAAGGTCAAGCTCGCCACGTCGATGGGCGATATCGTGGTCGAAGTCGACGCCGTGAAAGCACCTCGCTCGGCGGCGAACTTTCTGCAGTACGTCAAGGACGGTCACTTCAATGGAACCATCTTCCACCGGGTGATCGACAACTTCATGATCCAAGGGGGTGGCATGCGGCCCGACATGACGCAAAAAGCGACGCGGCCGCCGATTCCGCTGGAGAGCCGCAACGGCTTGCTCAACACGCGCGGCACCTTGGCGATGGCCCGCACCGGCGACCCGAATTCCGCCACGGCGCAATTCTTCATCAATCTCAAGGACAACGCCTTCCTCAACGCGAGCAATGCCAGTGATGGCAACGGCTACGCCGTGTTCGGCAAAGTGGTCTCGGGAATGGACATCGTCGATAAGATCCGCGTCGTGCCGACCGCCAACAAGGGGCCGCACCAGAACGTACCGGTTGAGGCCGTCACCATCAACAATGCGACGCTGGAGCCATAACGTGAGCCAACAGGTTGATCTGGAAACGAATCTGGGAACCGTCAGGATCGAGCTCGACACCGCCCGCGCTCCCGAATCGGCGCGCAACTTCCTCTCCTATCTCGACGCCGGCCATTACGACGGCACGGTGTTCCACCGCGTCATCAAGGGCTTCATGATTCAAGGAGGCGGCTTCGAGGTCGGCATGAAACAAAAGCCGACACGCCCACCGCTGATCAACGAAGCCAATAACGGGGTGAAGAACGACAAGTACACCTTGGCCATGGCTCGTACTTCGGCGCCGCACTCGGCCACCTCGCAGTTCTTCATCAACGCCGCCGACAACGGATTCTTGAACTTCAAATCCGAGACTTCGCAGGGCTGGGGCTACGCCGTGTTTGCCAAAGTGATAGCGGGCACTGACGTGGTCGATTCCATCGAAAAGGTCGGCACCACCCGCCGCGGCGGTCATGACGACGTTCCCGTCGAAGATGTCGTGATCCTCAGCGTCAAGCGCGTTCCCTGAGAGGCTGAGTCAGCCTCTGAGTCCCGTGGCTGACATCGTGCAGGCTCATTTCAGCGAATGGGTCGCACCGGCGTCCTGCAAGGGCATCGAATTCATCAGCGACTTGCACCTCTCGGCACAGACTCCCGGCACGCTCGACGCCTGGGAGCGCTATCTGGGCCAGACCCGTGCCGGTGCAGTTTTCATTTTGGGCGACCTGTTCGAATCCTGGGCCGGCGACGACTCACGCGTCTGCGAATTCGAAGCGCATTGCGTCGACGTTCTCGCCCAGGCGGCGGCGCGAACGTCGCTCGCATTCATGCTCGGCAACCGAGATTTTCTGATCGGCAGCGACATGCTCGCTGCGTGCAGGATGCAGTTGCTCGCCGACCCCACCGTGCTCGTCGCGTTCGGGCAGCGCTATTTGCTTTCGCACGGCGACGCGCTTTGCCTGGAAGATACTGAATATCAACAGTTTCGCGCCATGGTTCGAGACCCGCAGTGGCAGCGCGAGCTCCTGGCAAGACCTCTCCAGGAGCGGCGCGAACTGGCGCGCGAGATGCGCGCCGCAAGCATGCAGCACCAGCGCGGGCGGCCGGCTGACAGCTGGTTCGATATCGACAAGCCCACAGCTATCGAGTGGCTCGATCGGGCTGGGTCGCGCACGCTGATCCATGGCCACACGCACCGGCCTGGCAGCGATTACCTGGCGCCGGGCTATCTTCGCCACGTCTTGAGCGACTGGAGTGCTGAAGCCGCTGAATCACCGCGCGCCGAAGTCTTGCGGCTCGGCGCGACGTGTCTGCGCCGTCAGCGCCTGACTTAGATGAATCTGCCCCCACGCTCACTGCATTCGCGGCCACCAAGGCCGTTCGAGGAGGGTCACTGCGTGGCCCCGGGGGCGTGTCAGTCCCTTGGGATGGCCCGGCAGAACTGACGATGCAAAGCTGGTGGAAAGCCTGGCAGCGGGCTCGACGCGACCGCGTCCTGCACCGGCGAAGCATCCCCGAGCCGTTGTGGCGCCTCACCCTGACCCGCTATGGATTTCTCGCCGGGCTCGACGCGCCAGCTGCGGCCGAGTTGCGTGAACTGGCCACCTTGTTCCTCGCGGAGAAGGAGTTTTTCGGTGCCGACGGACTTCACGTCAGCGACGAAATGGCCGTCGCGATCGCGGCTCAGGCCTGCCTGCCGATATTGCGGCTCGGCCTGCATTGGTACGACGGCTTCAAGGGCATCGTCGTGCACGCCGATGCCGTGATGGCGCAGCGCGAAGTCGTCGATGAATTCGGCGTCGTGCACGAGTATGAAGAGGAACTCAGCGGCGAAGCCATGGAGGGCGGCCCGCTCATGCTGTCATGGCGCGACGTACAGGACAGCGGGGCGTCGGCCGACTGGGGCTACAACGTCGTCATCCACGAGTTCGCGCATATCCTGGACATGCGCGACGGCGTCGCCGACGGAGTGCCCCTGCTGCCGGATCGAGGGGCGCGCGAGCGGTGGACCGCCGTGCTCGATGCCCAGTATCGGGAGTTCTGCGAGTCGGTGGACCAAGGCTTGGACACCGTGCTCGACCCCTATGGCGCAGAGTCGCCGGACGAATTCTTCGCGGTGGCCACCGAGGCGTTCTTCACCGTGCCATCGCAGGCGCGTGGGGCGCATCCGCAACTCTACGCACTGCTGGCGGAATTCTTTCGCCAAGATCCCGCGGCGGCAGCCTCGGCGTGAATCGGGCTCTCAGGCCGTTGCGGGCTCGGCCTTGGGTTTGTCACTCTTCTTCGCGGGCGCGATGTCCAGAATCGGTTTGCCGTCGGCGTCGGCGTCGACAGTCAAGCGACCGCCATCGACAAGCTGACCGAATAACAATTCGTCGGCCAAGGCTCGGCGTATCGTGTCCTGGATAAGACGCTGCATCGGGCGCGCGCCCATCAAGGGGTCGAAGCCCTTCTTGGCCAAGTGCCTGCGCAAGGTGTCGGTGAATGTGACTTCGACCTTCTTCTCATTGAGTTGGCTCTCCAACTGCAGCAAGAACTTGTCGACGACACGCAGGATGATTTCTTCGTCGAGCGCCTTGAAACTCACGATCGCATCGAGGCGATTGCGAAACTCCGGCGTGAACAGGCGCTTGATGTCGACCATTTCGTCGCCCTGCTCGCGCGCCGTGGTGAAGCCTATCGTCGCCTTGTTCATCGTCTCGGCGCCGGCATTCGTCGTCATGACGATGATGACATTGCGAAAATCCGACTTTCGCCCGTTGTTGTCGGTCAACGTGCCGTGGTCCATGACTTGCAGCAGTACGTTGAAGACGTCCGGATGGGCCTTCTCGATCTCATCCATCAACAACACCGCGTGCGGCTTCTTCGCGACGGCCTCGGTCAGCAAGCCCCCCTGGTCGAAGCCGACATAGCCCGGCGGTGCACCGATCAGGCGACTCACCGCGTGGCGTTCCATGTATTCGCTCATGTCGAAGCGAATCAATTCGATGCCCAGGATGTAGGCGAGCTGGCGCGCCACTTCGGTCTTGCCCACGCCGGTGGGGCCACTGAACAGGAATGAGCCGATTGGCCGATCTGGCCGGCCCAGGCCCGAGCGCGCCATCTTGATCGCCGAGGCGAGTGCGTCGATTGCCGGCTCCTGGCCGAACACCACGCTGTTCAGGTCGCGATCCAGACTCTTGAGCTTGGAGCGGTCGTCGCTGGAGACACTGGCTGGAGGTATACGCGCAATCTTCGCGACGATCTCTTCGACTTCGGCGCGCGTGATCGTTTTCTTCTGTTTGTTCTTGGGCAAGATGCGCTGTGCTGCGCCGGCTTCGTCGATCACATCGATCGCCTTGTCGGGCAAGTGCCTGTCATTGATGAACTTGGCCGAAAGTTCAGCGGCGGCCTGCAAGGCGCCGACCGCGTACTTGACGCTGTGGTGATCCTCGAACCTGGACTTGAGACCCTTGAGGATTTCGACCGTCTGCTCCACCGATGGCTCGACCACGTCGACCTTTTGAAAGCGGCGCGACAACGCTGCGTCCTTTTCGAAGATGCCTCGGTATTCCGTGAATGTCGTCGCGCCGATGCACTTCATCGCCCCCGAACCCAGCGCGGGCTTGAGCAAATTGCTCGCGTCCAGGGTTCCGCCCGACGCAGCGCCGGCGCCGATGAGGGTGTGAATCTCATCGATGAACAGGATGGCGTTGGGCTGGTCCTTGAGCTGCTTGAGCACGCCTTTCAGGCGCTGCTCGAAGTCGCCCCGATACTTGGTACCGGCCAACAGCGCACCCATGTCCAGCGAGTACACGACGGACTTTGCCAGGACTTCAGGAACGTCATCCTGGGTGATGCGCCAGGCCAGCCCTTCGGCGATGGCGGTCTTGCCCACGCCCGCCTCCCCCACCAGGAGTGGATTGTTCTTGCGGCGCCGGCACAACACCTGGATCACGCGTTCGACTTCGAGTTCGCGGCCGATCAGCGGGTCGATCTTGCCGTCGCGCGCGAGCTGATTCAGGTTCTGCGTGAACTGGTCCAGCGGCGAGCCCTTGCTGTCGGCCTCTTCCTTTTCGCCGTCATTGGTCGCCCCGGTGTCGTTAGGTTTTGCCGGTTCGGGCGGCTCGCTCTTCTTGATCCCGTGGGCGATGAAATTCACCACGTCCAGACGTGTCACACCCTGCTGGTGCAGGTAATAAACAGCATGTGAGTCCTTCTCGCCGAAGATCGCCACCAGCACATTCGCGCCAGTCACTTCCTTCTTGCCGCTGCCGGTAGACTGAACATGCATGATGGCGCGCTGGATCACGCGCTGGAAGCCCAGCGTGGGCTGGGTGTCCACTTCGTCGGAACCCGCCACGGTCGGCGTGTTCTCCTTGATGAAGCCCGACAGGCTCTTGCGCAGGTCGTCGATGTTGGCCGAACAGGCGCGCAACACTTCAGCCGCCGACGGGTTGTCGAGCAAGGCCATCAGCAAGTGCTCGACGGTGATGAATTCATGCCGTTGCTGACGTGCCTCGACAAACGCCATGTGCAGACTGACTTCCAACTCTTGCGCAATCATGCGGCCTCCAGGATGCATTGCAACGGGTGGCCCCCACGCCTTGCGGCAGCCAGCACCAACTCGACTTTCGTCGTTGCCACGTCTTTCGAATAGACCCCACACACACCGCGCCCTTCGTGATGGATCTTGAGCATGATGAGTGTGGACGATTCGAGGTCGCGTTGGAAGTACTCTTGCAGGACCATCACCACAAACTCCATCGGCGTGTAGTCGTCGTTGAGCAAGACGACTTGGTACATCCGCGGCGGTTCGGTCCTTTGGGTACGACGCTCGGCAACAACCGCCCCCTGCCCGTCGTCGGGCAGCACCGGCGCCGGCGGGCGCACAGGCGGGTTCGGTTTGTCGGTGGACATAAACCCATTCTATCGAGTTGACACATCCCCGCAGAGGGAGGTGCCACCCCTGTTTTGGCGGACTATTCCACGCCGTCCCGAGGGGTCGATCTACAACGCAGGCCTTTCAATTCGGCCCGCTGCGCCGGGGATGCCCCAGGCCACCGCCTGGGAGCCCGGAAAAACGGTTTGGGGGCTGTTCGTGGCCGGCGCAAGCCACCTGCCTGCCGCCGTTGGCGGCCCGGCGCTCGCTTGGCAGGTCTACATCTGGTCGATCATGACTTGACCGAAGCCCGAGCAGGAGACTTGCGTCGCGCCGCTCATCAGGCGCGCAAAGTCGTAGGTCACTTTCTTGGAAAGAATCGCCTTTTGCATGGCGCTGATCACCAAATCGGCCGCTTCGATCCAGCCCATGTGGCGCAGCATCATCTCCGCCGAAAGAATCTCCGAGCCCGGATTGACGTAGTCTTTGCCCGCGTACTTGGGTGCGGTGCCGTGGGTCGCTTCGAACATGGCGATGGAGTCGCTCATATTCGCCCCCGGGGCGATGCCGATGCCACCGACCTGGGCGGCCAGCGCGTCTGAGATGTAGTCCCCGTTCAGATTCAGAGTCGCAATCACCGAATATTCGGCGGGTCTGAGCAAGATCTGCTGCAGGAAGGCGTCGGCAATCGAGTCCTTGACGGCGATGTCGTTCCCGGTCTTGGGGTTCTTGAACTTGCACCAAGGGCCGCCGTCGACGAGTTGTGCGCCGAACTCGCGCTGTGCCAATGCATAACCCCAATCGCGAAACCCACCCTCGGTGAATTTCATGATATTGCCCTTGTGCACGAGTGTCACCGAAGACTTGTCGTTGTCGATCGCATATTGGAACGCCTTGCGCACGAGCCGCTCGGTCCCCTCGCGCGACACCGGCTTGATACCGATGCTCGAAGTCTCGGGGAAGCGAATCTTCTTCACGCCGAATTCCTCTTGCAGGAACTTGATCAGGCGTTTCGCCTTGTCGCTTTGTGCCTCGAATTCGATTCCCGCATAGATGTCTTCCGAGTTTTCGCGGAAGATGATCATGTTCGTCTTTTCCGGTTCCTTGAGCGGAGAAGGCACACCGGCGAAGTATTGGATCGGTCGCTGGCACACGTACAGGTCGAGTTCCTGGCGCAGGGCCACATTGAGCGAGCGAATGCCCCCGCCAACCGGCGTTGTCAGCGGCCCCTTGATCGAGACGACGTAATCTTTGACGATGGCCAGTGTTTCTTCGGGCAGCCAGACGTCAGGACCGTACACCTTGGTCGATTTTTCACCGGCGTAGATTTCCATCCAATGGATCTGGCGCTTGCCGCCATACGACTTGGCCACTGCCGCGTTCACCACCTTGATCATCACCGGTGTGATGTCCAAGCCCGTGCCGTCGCCCTCGATATAGGGGATGATGGGGTGGAGCGGCACGTTCAGCGAGTAGTCCTTGTTGACGGTGATCTTCTGCCCACCTGGGGGGACTTTGACGTGCTTGTACATGGGGATGCTGCTCCGAACGCTACGATGAGGGAACCGAACTTTGCATTCTAGGTTGCGATTGAGCATGTGCACATTGCGGATCCTCCTCCAGATCGCCGCGGTCTCGCTTCTGATTCCTTGTCCGGGGCTGCAAGCCCAGGAAGGGCCGCAAAAGCTGGCGGCAGTCACGCTGAACGCCGGTATGCACGTCATCCAGGCCGAAGTCGCCCAGACCGCCGAGCAGCGCGGCATCGGCCTGATGCACAGACCCAAGATGGGAATCAATGAGGGCATGCTGTTCGTCTTCGAGATACCGAGTCAGCAATGCTTCTGGATGAAGAACACCTTATTGCCCCTGTCGATCGCCTTCCTGGATGACGACGGCAGCGTCGTTAACGTCGAAGAGATGGCGCCGCAGACCTTGAACGGGCACTGCTCGAAGCGACCGGTTCGGTTCGCCTTGGAAATGAATCAAGGCTGGTTCGCCAAGCGCGGCATCAAGCCCGGCTCACGAGTGCAAGGCGGCCCGCTGCGCAGGTAAACATCGCTATAGTTGCCTGGGCAATTCTTCAAACCAAAAGGAGACAGTCATGGGTGCAATTTTTCAATCCTTGGGACGCACGGTCGCCGCCGGCGTCGTCTTGGTCGTGTTGCTGGTCGTGCTGTTCGGCAATGTGCAATTGAACATGACTTGGCACGCCTTCTTCATGCGCTGGCTGCACGTATTGAGTGGCGTGATGTGGATCGGCTTGCTGTGGTATTTCAATTTCGTCCAGATTCCTTCCATGCCGAAGATTCCCGACGAGCAGAAACCCGCCATCGGCAAAGTGATCGCGCCCACGGCACTGTTCTGGTTTCGCTGGGCTGCGCTGGCCACCATGGTGACCGGCTTGTTCCTGGCGTCGCTCAATGGTTACTTTGTGCAAGCCCTGAGCTTCCAGAAACCCTTCACGGCCATCGGCATCGGCATGTGGCTGGGCCTCATCATGGCTTTCAACGTCTGGTTCATCATTTGGCCGAATCAGAAAAAGGCGCTGGGCATGGTGACGGTGACGCCCGAGGAAAAAGCCAAGGCGGGGCGTTTGGCGATGCTGACCTCGAGGGCGAATACGATGCTGTCGATCCCCATGCTGTATTGCATGGTGGCGCAGCAAAACGGCGGATTCTGAGGCTTGCAGATAGCTCCGGCGCGCTCAGTCGGGCGCGCCGCGTTTTACGCGGGCCGTTGCGAGGTGCACTTCCGCTCTCCCCCGAGCCAGAGTCAGGCTGAGTTCGGCGCCGGCGTGCAATTGCGCCGGGTCGACGACCAAGTCGCCATTGCCCAGTTGCACCAGCGCATAGCCGCGTGCCACCACGAGTGTCGGGTTGCAGGCAGCCAGTCGTGTGGCCAGGCTCTCCAGGGCATGTTGCCTTCGTGCATCGTTCATTTCGATGCTGTGCGCGGTCCGGCTTGCAAGTCCGCGGAGTCCCTCACCGGCCTTGTGTGCCGCAAGCGCCGCGGCCGAAGGCAGGCGGTGCGCGAGCAGGCGCAGCCGCAAGCCTTCATTGTCCAAGCGCTCGCTGGGCCGGCCCAGCTGCGCACGCAGCCTGTCGATCTGCTGGCCAGCCCCATTGATACGGTTTGCCGCAGCGCGGCGCGCGCGGCCTGCCAAAGAAGCCAGTTGCGAAAGGCAGTCCTGTCGCTGCGGCACGCTCAGTTCGGCCGCTGCCGTGGGTGTCGCTGCTCGCAGATCGGCGACCAGGTCACTCAGCGTCACGTCGCTTTCGTGGCCGACACCGGATATGGTTGGAATCGGTGAAGCCGCCAGCGCGCGCACGACTCTCTCGTCGTTGAACGCCCAGAGATCTTCGGTCGTACCGCCGCCGCGGCAGACGATCAGGGTGTCGACCTCACACCGGCTACCGGCCAAGGCAATCGCCGCGGCCAGTTCGGCGGGAGCCTCCAGGCCCTGTACCTTGCTCGGGTAGACGATCACGCGCACATGCGGCGCGCGCCGTTCGAGCGTCGTCACGACATCGTTCAAAGCGGCGGCTCCCAGCGACGTGACGATGCCGATGGCCCGCGGGTGGGCGGGCACCGCGCGTCGACGAGACACAGCGAACAAGCCCTCCGCCTCCAACCGCGCTTTGAGCCTGAGGAACTGCTCATACAGGGCACCGACACCGTCGGGCCGCATGGCTTCCACGATCAGTTGCAGCTCACCGCGCGCCGGATACACGTCCAGGCGCCCGCGCACTTCGACGTGCTGCCCATCGTTCGGCTCGAAATCGAGCAGGCTCGCGGCGCGTCGAAACATGGCGCACTTCAACAGCTCACTGCCGCCCGAAGCGTCCTTGATGCTGAAGTAGCTGTGGCCGCTCGGAGCTGTCGAGAAGCCAGAGATCTCGCCGCGCAAGATGCAGGGGTTGAAGCAAGCTCCCAGGCTGCCTGCGACTGCGCGCAGCAGGCTCGAGACCGTCCAGATCAGGCGCGTCGACGCAGGATTGAAGGGTTCGATCATCGGTAAACCCAGTGCTGGCGCGGGGCGAGAAGTCCACACCCGCGCCAATCAAGGGGTGGCACCGCATTGCCTGGGTAAAGGGCTTGCATCTTGCTCGCAAGTGATTGATTTACCTGCATTTTTTTATGCTTAATCTTTGGGCAGGGTAGCAAGCCCCTTGCATTTACGCCATTTTCGGGAGGCTCGCGCGGGGTTGCCCACAGTGTTGTCCACACCCGCGGTGAATTGCGCGATCGGCCCTGAACGATCTGTGCAACTCGCTCACATGGGAGCCGGTGCGGTTCGAGCGCCGATCACGAAGCGACAGACCCTTCGCGCCATAATCGCCGACTTCGAATTCGCACCCGACAGTACAGCGAGGACACCCGCTTGATTTCGATCATACAGGCCGCAGGTTGGCCGATTTGGCCGCTGATCCTCTGTTCCATCGTCGCCCTGGCGCTTGTGTTCGAGCGCTTTGCCAGTCTGCGCGTAACGCGCGTCATGCCGCCGCGCTTGCTCGACGAGGTGATGTCCGTGACCCGCGCGCATCTCCCGGCCGCGGATGTCGTGAACAAGTTGTCGAAAAACTCGATTCTCGGTCAAGTGCTCGCCAGCGGCGTGCGCGCCGTGATTGCCGAGCCGCGCATCAGCGAGGAGGGGCTGCGCGGCGCATTCGAGTCGGCCGGCCGAGCCGCAGTCCACAAGATGGAGCGTTACCTCGGGCCCTTGGGGACGATCGCTTCGGCAGCGCCTTTGCTGGGCCTGTTCGGCACCGTGATCGGCATGATCGAGATTTTCGGCTCGCAGGCTCCCACCGGTGGCAACAATCCGACCCTGCTGGCACACGGCATTTCGGTGGCGCTTTACAACACCGCGTTTGGGCTGATCATCGCGATCCCGTCCTTGATTCTGTACCGGCACTTTCGCGGCATGGTCGATGCCTACACGCTCGACATGGAACAGGCCGCCGACCGTATGGTGCCGCACCTGATGCGATTCACGGCGCAGCATCGCCAGACAGGCTGAACCGACCATGTCGCTGCGATTTCGAAAGACGCACGCCGAGGATCCGGAGATCAACCTGATTCCGTTCATCGACGTCCTTCTGGTGATTCTGATCTTCTTGATGCTGTCGACCACTTACTCAAAGTTCACCGAACTGCAAATTACCCTTCCGGCGGCCGACGCCGAAAAGCTGCGCGACCGGCCGCGCGAAATCATCGTTGTCGTGTCTGCCGACGGCCGCTACGCCGTTAACCGCAGGCACGTTGACGGCCGCAGCATCGAGTTGCTGACCGCCGAACTGAGCGCCGCCGCGCAGGGCAATCCGGAGATGATGGTGATCGTCTCGGCCGACGCACTGAGCCCGCATCAAAGCGTGATCAATGTGATGGACGCGGCACGCCGTGCCGGTTTGCCGCGCTTGACGTTTGCGGCGCAGGCCGGCCCCGCGGGCCGGGCGCGCTGAGGCGTCGTGCCAGCGACCCACAGGCACGACTGGTCGCGGACCCTGCAAGAGTCGTGGCTGAGGCGTGGGCCGCTTGCTGCAGCCTTGTTGCCCGCCGCGGCGCTGTACGCCATGCTCATCGCGGCACGCGAGCTGTTCTACCGCGCCGGCTGGCTGGCGACCCACACGCTCGACGTGCCGGTGATCATCGTGGGCAATCTGATCGCCGGCGGTGCGGGCAAGACACCGACCGTCATCGCCGTCGTGAGCTTGTTGCGGCGCCATGGCTACACACCAGGGATCGTGTCGCGCGGCTACGCACGCCAGGGCACCACCACCCTTGAAGTGCGTGCGGACACATCACCCAACGATTGCGGCGACGAGCCCAAACTCCTGCTCTTGCGCACCCACGCGCCAGTGATGGTGGGGTATGACCGGGTTGCAGCGGGTCGGGAACTGCTGCGCCGTCATCCCGAGGTGGATGTGCTCGTCTGCGACGACGGTATTCAGCACCTGGCCCTGGCACGCACCGCTCAGGTCATCGTTTTCGACGAACGCGGCGTGGGCAACGGCTGGCTGCTGCCGGCCGGCCCGTTGAGAGAAGCCCTCAGCCGCCAATGCCCACAAAGAAGCGTGGTGCTTTACAACGCCGCCGCGCCATCGACGCCTTGGCCTGGAAGCCTGGCGCGGCGCGTCCTGACCGGTGTCGTTGAACTGCGGCCCTGGTGGCGTGGTGAGACTGCCTCGCCCGCAGCGCTCGCTTCGTTGCGCGACAGGCCATTGCTCGCCGCTGCTGGAACTGCAAGGCCCGAACGCTTCTTCGACATGCTGAGCACGCATGGCCTCAGTTTCGATAGCCTGCCCTTGCCCGACCACTATCCGTTTACGCAGCTGCCATGGCCCGATACTGCAACCGACGTTGTGATCACCGAGAAAGATGCTGTGAAGATCGACCCGCAGCGCGTCGGAGCGACGCGCGTCTGGGTTGCGACGCTAGACTTGCGCATGGGCCCGGGTTTCGACTCGGCTTTGATGTCGCTGTTGCCCGAAGCGCACCCCGTGCGGCCCCTGGAAATCGGCGTGAAGTAGCGAGGTTTCGGTCATGGAAATACGCCTGCTCGAGTTGCTCGTCTGCCCCATCTGCAAGGGCCCGCTGGAATACCTGCGCCCCCCCGCGCAAGAACAACACGAACTCGTTTGCCGCGCAGACCGGCTGGCGTTTCCGGTGCGCGATGGCATTCCGGTGATGCTCGAAGACGAAGCGCGCACGCTCGAGCCCGCCCCCTGAGGCGAGCGGCGATCTTGGCCCAGAGCGCCGTCATGGGCTTTACCGTCCTGGTTCCGGCGCGATTGGCCTCGACACGCCTGCCGCGCAAACCGCTGGCCGACATCGCCGGCGTGCCCATGGTCGTGCGTGTTGCGCAGCGCTCGGCACGGTCGGGCGCGAGCCGGGTGGTGGTTGCGGCAGACCACGTCGACATCCTGGCGGCGTGCGCGGCTTTCGATGTGCAGGCCATCCTGACGCGCGAAGACCACGCCAGCGGCAGCGACCGCCTCGCGCAAGCCTGCCAAATTCTCGGCCTGGATGGAGCCGACATTGTGGTCAATGTGCAGGGTGACGAGCCTCTCATCGACCCGGCGTCGATCGACGCTTGCGCGGGTCTGCTCGACCAGCGCAGCGATTGCGTCGTGGCCACCGCGGCGCACGCCATCGACACGCTGGCCGAGCTGGACGATCCCAATGTCGTGAAAGTGGTGCTCGATCGCGCGGGTCGTGCTCTGTATTTTTCACGGGCGCCGATTCCCTGGTGGCGCGACGCTCGCGGCCGCGCCGACCCAGCCGATCCCGCTGCGAGTGCGCATGCCGTCCCGTCGCCGCGGCCGCTGCGTCACATCGGTTTGTATGCCTACCGCGCGGGATTCCTGCGCCGCTTCAATACGCTCGCGGCCAGCCCCTTGGAGGCGATTGAATCGCTCGAACAGCTTCGCGTGCTGTGGCATGGCGAGCGTATTGCGGTGCATGTGAGCGACTCGCGTCCTGGGCCCGGTGTCGACACTGCAGCCGACTTGGAGCGGGTGCGTGCGATGTTCGGCTGAGCGCCGAAAAGCCGCGAGCCACGGCTGGGTCGACGCCGGCCTTGCGCGCGCGAGCACATGGTATTCTCGATGCGCATATCGCTGCGCACGCATCTGGGTTGCCTCGGCCCAGTGCGAAGCACGGCTCGAGGAGACGCATGAGACTCATTCTTCTGGGTGCTCCGGGCGCAGGCAAGGGAACCCAGGCCGCGTTCATCTGCAGCAAATTCGCAATTCCGCAAATCTCCACGGGTGACATGCTGCGCGCCGCCGTCAAGGCTGGCACGCCGCTCGGCTTGGCGGCAAGGGCGGTGATGGACAGCGGCGCACTGGTCAGCGACGACATCATCATCGGTCTGGTCAAGGAGCGAATCGCGCAGCCAGATTGCGCGAACGGTTTTCTGTTCGACGGTTTCCCGCGCACGATCCCGCAAGCCGACGCGATGAAAGCTGCTGGCGTCAAACTCGACACTGTGCTCGAAATCGACGTTCCCGACGCCGAAATCATCGAGCGCCTGAGTGGGCGCCGTGTGCATCTGGCGTCGGGGCGCGTCTACCACGTCAAGTTCAACCCGCCCCGGCACGCCGACCGTGACGACAGCACCGGCGAGGCTCTGATCCAGCGCGACGACGACCGCGAAGAAACCGTCAGGAAGCGCCTTCAGGTCTACCGAGACCAGACCCGCCCGCTCGTCGACTACTACAGCAAATGGTCGAGCACGGGCAGTGCCGATGCGCCGCGCTGCGCGCGTGTTGCCGGGACCGGCAGCGTGGAGCAAATCACCCAGCGCGTGATGGCGGCGCTTGCCTGAGCACGCCGCCGACCCTGAGCGAATCTGAACGGAGCGAGCCATGGAAATTGCAGACAAGGTCTTCATCGTCACCGGCGGCGCCTCCGGCCTGGGCGAAGGCACAGTGCGCATGCTGGCGGCCCATGGCGGCAAGGTCGTGATCGCCGATCTACAGGCCGACAAGGGCGAAATGCTTGCCACCGTGGCCGGCGGCGCATTCGTTCGCTGCGATGTGAGCCTGGAGCGCGACGCGCAAGCGGCCGTGGCAAAGGCGGTCGCACTGGGCAAACTGATGGGCCTGGTGAACTGTGCGGGCATCGGGCCGGCCGCCAAGACCGTCGGCAAGGACGGGCCGCACGCGCTGGACCTCTTCACCAAGGTGATCACGGTCAACCTGATCGGCAGCTTCAACATGATTCGCCTGGCCGCCCAGGCGATGGGCAAGAACGTGCCCGAGGCCACCGGTGAGCGCGGCGTGATGATTTCCACCGCCAGCGTCGCGGCTTACGACGGCCAGATCGGCCAGGCGGCGTATGCGGCGTCCAAGGGCGGCATCGTCGGCATGACCTTGCCCATCGCTCGCGATCTCGCGCGCAACGGCATTCGCAACATGACGATCGCGCCGGGCATCTTCGGCACACCGATGTTGTTCAACATGCCCAAGGAAGTGCAAGACGCGCTCGCCGCCAGCGTGCCCTTCCCGAGCCGCCTCGGAACACCCGCCGATTACGCCAAGCTGGTGCACCAGATCATCACGAACGACATGCTCAATGGCGAAGTGATTCGGCTCGACGGCGCGATTCGAATGGCGCCGAAATAGTCGCGCGGGCGAGTGGCCCCTGGGCGGCGTTGCTTCAGGTCTTGCGCTTCGCGTAGAGCGCCCACAGGCGCGCCAGGTCGGCCGTGCCGTCGGGCCCGCCCACGGTTTTCAGGACACCCTGCGCCTTGGCGATGTCGCCAGCCATGAGGTAGGCGATCGCCAGGTGCAGTTTGGCATCCTCGGGGCGCTTCAAGTTGCCCTTGGCGATACCCCGCAGCATCATCGGCAAGCCTTGCGCGGTCTGGCCACTGAAGACCAGGTTGAATCCGACGTTCACCAGGGCGCCGCCGTCTTTGTCGGCCTCAGCTTGTTGCTGCACCGCGGCGCGCTCGGCCTGGCTTTCTTCGAGCCGCTTGTTGACCAGATCTCGCAGCCGTTGATGGCGCTCGGCGCCGGCACCCTTGCCGAGCACACCACTGGCGAAACCCCTGTCGACAACCTGCCGGCCCTCAGCGGGCAAGCCCGCCTGCAAGGCCAGTTGCGCCATCTCCAGGAAGTCGTTGGCCGCGCTCATGCTGCCGGTGGCCAGGCTGAGGCGGTAGGTGTCGAGCGCGAGCCGATCGGAAAAGCCAGGCTTGCGCTGCATGCGGCTGAGCAGATCGACCCAGTACTCTCGCTTCGGATAGTGGGTGACGAGCTGTTCGAGAGCGAAGACCGTCGTGTTCGCATCCTTCATCTGCACGGCCGCGTTGAGCAACAGGTTGAGTCGCTCTTGCGGCACTGCCGTGCCGGCCTTCTCTGCCGCTTGAATTTCGCTGGTGAGCTCGCGCGCCGCGCCAGCGAAGTCGCCGCTCAGGTATTGGCTCTGGATCAACAGCGTCCGAATCGACGCATTCGTGCCGCCCTCCTTGATATAGCGTTGACTCCACAACATCGCCTTCGGATAGTCCTTGGCCCGATAGTAGGTGGCGGCAAGCGATTCGATCATGCGGATCTTCTCCGCGGCCGCAAGCTTGCCCGAGCCGCTGATGGCCTCAAAAGCTCTTGCCGCCGTATCGGCATCTCCCGCACCGGACGCCGCGGCGATGCGCATGCGCTCGACGAGCAGACTTTCGTTCGCGGTCTTGTTGGTCACCGCGTCGGCTTCGCTCACCTTGGCGAGGGCATCCTTGTATTTGTGCGTCTTGATCAGTTCGCGCGCGGCAAGAAGCGGCTTTCCCACTTCCGCGCGCACGGCCTCCTGCGCCAAGGCGTGGTGCAGCACCAAGGCCAGAGTCGGCACTGCCAGCCAGCGCCAACGCCGTGTCGCGCGAAGCGCCTTGGCCTCTTGCGCCCTACCGGGCTTCATTTGACGAACTGCTCGTTGCCCACCATGCCCAGCTTGGTCACCCCCAGGCGCTGCGCCGACGCGAGCACCATCGCCACCGCCTTGTACTCCACCAGCTTGTTCGGGCGTATATGAACTTCGGGCTGATCGGGCATCGCCGCAGCATGGCTCAGACGCGCCTCCAACGCAGCGCGATCCTCCAGCACTTCGCCGTTCCACAGCACGGTGCCGTCGAAGTCGATGTCGACGGTCACGACCACTGGTTCGTGCGTTGCGGCCGGCGGTGCGCCTTGTGGCATGTTCAGGTTGACGCTGTGAAGCTGGATCGGAATCGTGATGATCAGCATGATGATCAGCACCAGCATCACGTCGATCAGAGGTGTGGTGTTGATGTCGATCATCACATCGGGGTCGCCCGAAGCCGAACTGGAACCGATGTTCATTGCCATGCCAGCTCCTGGTGACCCGAGGCTTCAGCCGCGCGGCGGTGGTTCAGTGACAAAACTGATCTTCGCGATCGCCGCGCGCTGGCAAGCGAACACCACGCGGCCGATCGACTCGTAGCGCGCTTTCTCGTCGCCGCGAATATGGATCTCGGGCTGCGGGTTCATCACGGCGATTTTCTTGAGCCGCTGAAACAGCGCTTCGCTGTCGGGAACCAGCTGCGTGTTCCAGAACACGTCGCCGTCCTTGTTCACAGAAATATCGATGTTCTCCGGCCGGGTCTGGCGCGCCACATTGGTTTCCTTGGGCAGGGTCATCGCGATCGACTGCGTGACCACTGGAATCGTGATCAGGAAGATGATCAACAGCACGAGCATCACGTCGACCAGGGGTGTCGTATTGATCGACGACACGACTTCGTCTTCGTCGTCCGAGGAGCTCAGCTTCATCGCCATGGCGTGCCTTCGTGCCGCGGCGCGATTCAGCGCGACGACAGGGCCGAACTGGCCTTGGCGCCCATCAGCACGCCATGCAGGTCGGCGCCGAAGCTGCGCACCTTTTCCATCGTCACCTTGTTGCGCCGCACGAGCCAGTTGTAGCCCAGCACCGCCGGCACCGCCACGGCCAGGCCGATGGCCGTCATGATGAGGGCCTCGCCCACCGGGCCCGCCACCTTGTCGATCGATGCCTGGCCCGCAATGCCGATGGCCGTGAGAGCGTGGTAGATACCCCAGACCGTACCGAACAAGCCGACGAAGGGCGCGGTGGAACCGACCGTCGCGAGGAACGCGAGCCCGTCCTGCAGGCGACTTTGAACCTCGTCGACACTGCGCTGCACGCTCATCGTCACCCACGTATTGCGGTCGATGTTTTCCGTGAGCGTGCCCTCATGGTGCTCGCCGGCGTCGACGCCCGTCTCGGCGATGTAGCGAAGCGCGCTTCCCTTCTTGAGTGTTTTCACGCCTTCGGCGAGCGAGGCGGACTTGAAGAACTTGCGGCTCCCGACACGCGCCTCTGCGCTCATCTTGAGGCTTTCATACAGCTTGGTGACCAGGATGTACCAACTGCCCATGCTCATGATGACGAGGATGATCAGGGTGCCTCTGGAAACAAAGTCGCCTTGCGCCCAGAGCGCGGCCAGGCCGTAAGGGTTGTCGACGATTTCCTTGGTGATGACGCCGCCGGACAGCCCCACCGCTGGCGAGGCAGCAGCCGTGGCGCCTGCTTCGGCCGGCTTCGGGTCTTGTGCGACCACCCAAGCGGGTGCGCCACCCAGGCTGAAGGCCACGGCGCATGCCGCGATCAGGGTGGTCATTCGTATGCTCATGGGGCTTGTCTCCGGCGATGGACGAGGCTGTTTTGTTGGCGTTTGCGCGCTCTGATTTTCACCGAGCACGCCCCGTGGAGATTCGGCACTCGCGGCGGCATTCAGTTGATCGTGAAAGCGAACTGCTGCTCGACGACGACGTTGTCGCCCACACAGGTGTATTGAAGCATTGCCGCAGTGACCGCGCCGGCAAACGCCCGCTGGATCTTGCGGTCGCGCGTTCCGGAAATCGAGTTGGGAACGATGTCGGCTTCGATGACCTTGCCACCCTTGATCGTGGCACGCGCCGTCAAACTGATCCTGCCGGTGAAGTCGACCCCAGGTACTTCGGGTTGCGGCATCTTCGAACAGTAGGCCGTGATATGCGTCGGTTTGGGC
>JBAQUQ010000337.1:0-2819 GCA_049297615.1 Burkholderiaceae bacterium | reverse complement strand
ATGCCGCACTGGCGCGCACCGCGCTGGCCGGCGTTCGGGCGCAACGCCCTGAACTGCAGCGCCAGCGCAGCCTGTTGGAGCACCAGCTGGCCCAACTCACCGGTGAAGCGGGCCTGGCGATCCCTCCGTCGGCGGGAACGCTCAACCTGCCGGCCACGCCGCCGCCGGGCCTGCCCGCCTTGCTGCTCGAGCGCCGCCCCGACGTGCGCCAGGCCGAAGCACAACTGAATGCGGCGCAGAACCAGGTCGAGGTGAACCGAAGCGCGATCTGGCCGGCGATATCGCTCACCGGCAGTTACGGCAGCCAGAGCGCGGCCCTGGCCGACCTCCTCAGGAGCGGCGCGCAGATCTGGTCGATCGGCCCGTCGGTGCTGCTCAGCCTGTTCGACGGCGGGCGCAACGCGGCGCGCACCGACCAGGCGCGCGCGCAAGCCGAACAGGCTGCGATCGGCTACCAGAAAGCAGCATTGACGGCGTTTCGCGAAACCGCTGACGCCCTGGTCACGGCCGAACAAAGCGCCCTGCAGGAGTTGGAGGTCCAGGTGCAAGGCGTCGAGGCGAACGAGGCGCTGCGCATCGCGAATCGGCGCTACGAGGCCGGCTATTCGGGTTTTCTCGACGTGCTGGAAGCGCAGCGCAATGTGCAGGACGCCGAACTCGCCCTGGTGCGCGTGCGCCAGGCCCGGCTCGACGCGAGCGTGACTCTCATCAAGGCGCTGGGCGGCGGCTGGAGCGCGCCGCCCGCGCCCGGGTCTGTTCCATAGCCCGACCGCTTCCCGGCACGGGCTGGCGCGCAGCGATCCTCAGGCCGGGGCCGGCAGGCGATTCGACGTGATCCACTCGCTGGCGGGGAAGCGCGCGAGCCAGTCGAACTGCTTGATCAATAGCGCCACGTCGATGGGCTTGAGCCAATAGTCCTCGAAGCCCGCCGCGAGTGCGGCGTCGACCTGCTCACGCATCGCATCGGCCGACAGCGCGATACAGCGCAGCTGGGCCGTGCTCGCGTCGGCGCGCAGGGCACGCACGATCTCCTGACCGTTCATGTCGGGAAGGTTGATGTCGATCAGGAGCAGATCAGGCCGCAGCTCGCGCGCCGCGCGCAGACCGTCGGCACCCGTCCCCGCCACCGTCATCGACCAGGCCGGCACGCGTCGGATCACTTCCTCCATCAAGAGCACGTTCAGCGGCTCGTCCTCGACGTACAAGACGCGCCGCGCCGCTGCGGGGACAGCCACTGCGCCGGCGGCGTCGGCGTCGGCGAACACGCCGGGCGCAGTCGGCTCGGCGAGCCACTTGGGCGCGATCGCGGTGTCGGCTTGCGCCGCGTCCAGGGTCAGGCGAAACGTCGCGCCGCTGCCTGGTTCACTGGCGACCTGGAGCGAGCCGCCCATGGCGTGCACCAGCTGGCGCGCAATCACCAAGCCCAGGCCGCTGCCTTCGACGCCACCGTGTTCCGCGCCGAGCCGCTCGAAGGGTTGAAACAGGCGTTGCTGCTGTTGCGCCGTGATGCCCGGCCCTTCGTCGCGCACCCACAGCGCGACGTGCTCGGTGTCGACCTCGAGTCCGACGTCGACGCGCCCGCCGCGGCGGTTGAATTTGATGGCGTTGGACAGCAGGTTCATCAGCACCTGCTGGAGGGCGCGCGCATTGGCGTGCACATGAACCGCGCCGGCCGGCACGTCGGGCAGGGTGACGCCCGAGCGCCGGGCCACGGGTGCGAGCAGACCCAGGCACACCCACAGCGCGGCGCACAGGTCGACGCCGCGCAGCTTCAGCGCGACGCCTTCGTTTTCGATGCGCGACAGCTCGAGCAGGTCGTCGATCAGCCCGAGCAGGTGGCGCCCGGCGATTCGTACGCTCTGCATCTGGCGTCGCTGGTCGGAGTGCAGCGGATGCGCGGTGTCGTGGGCCAGCAATTGCGTGAAACCGAGAATGCTGTTCAGCGGCGTGCGCAACTCGTGGCTGACGCGCGACAGGAATTCGCTCTTGGCTCGGCTCGCGCGCTCGGCCGCGTCGCGCTCGCGCTGGAGCTGCTCGAGCGCCAGCCTTTCGGTCACGTCGCGCAGGGTGCCGACCAGGGTGAGGGCGTGGCTGGCGGCGTCATAGGTCGCGGCGGCGACGACTTCGATCGTGCGCAGTTCTCCGTCGGGCCGCCGCACCCGAACCCGCGCGTGCGCCTGCTTGCTTTCCGCCACGGCCTGCAGCAGGGCCTCGTGCGCGGTCGCGCGGTCATCGGCCTCCAGGCTCGCGAGCCAGTCGTCGAGCGTGTACTCGGGTTGCGGATGCGCCAGTCCATGCGCGGCGCAGGCGCGCCGGTCCAGGTTCATGCGGCCCGTCAGCATGTCGAGCACGGCGATGCCGATGCCGTCGGCCTGTGCCGCCATCTCCCAGGTCTGTTCGGCCTGGCGCAGCGCGAGTTCGACGCGCTTGCGCTCCGTGATGTCGGCCGTATAGCCGTTCCAGAACAGGCCTTGCGCACTCGGCTCGGGCAGGGCGCGCGTCTCGACCCAGTGCACGGCGCCGCCGGGCAGGACCATCCGGTACTCGGACAGCCAGGGCGTGGCATCGCGCGTCGCGTGCGCAAACTGCGCCAGCACGCCGGCGCGGTCGTCGCGATGCACGCGACTCGTCACCAGGGTCGGGTCGGCGCATGCGGCTGCGGTGCTCAGGCCGAACAGCGTCGTCGCGGCCGGGCTCAGGTAGAGAAACTCCGGCAGGCCGTCGTCGCGGCGGCGCGCGCGGAAAATCACTCCCGGCACCTGGGCGGTGATGCGGCTCAGCAGCAATTCCTCCTCGCGCGCGCGCAGCGCCGAGCGGCT
>JBAQUQ010000336.1:0-4899 GCA_049297615.1 Burkholderiaceae bacterium | reverse complement strand
GTGCAGGGTCTGGCTGCGCGAGCGCAACTGCGCGGCGTTGACGCCGAGCTGCGCGTCGAGCGCGCGCAGGCCGAAATAGGCTTGCACCGTGCTCGCCGCGAGGGCGATCTGCACCGTGTCGCGCCCGTACACCGCCGCGAGCATCTGCTGTTGCGCGGCAGCGCTGGCGTTGCGCAAGCGTCCCCAGAGATCGATCTCGAACGAGGTCGAGGCTGCGACGCGGTGCGAAGTCGACTCGGGCCCACCCGGCGCGAGGGGTTGACCGGTCAGACTGCTGATGCGCGAACGCGTCACCGAAGCACCGAGCTCGACACTGGGCAACTGCGCCGCGCGGGCCAGGCCCAGAAGTGCGGCGGTTTCATCAACGCGCGCCACCGCCAGGCGCAGGTCGGCATTGTGCTGCAATGTCGCCTCGACGAGCGCGTTAAGCCCCGCATCGCCGTACAGGGTCCACCAGTCGCGGCCGATCTTCGATTCGGCCGCTGCGCCTGCCGCCGGCGCGGCTTGGGCCGCTTGCGTGTAGGACGCGGGCAGCACCGGCTGCGCCGTCCGGGCGGCCTGGGGCGGCGCAGAGGCGCAGCCCGCACCCAAGGCGGCGAGCGCAGCCAGCCCGGCCAGGATGATCGCCTCGCGCCTCATCGGCGCACCTCGGTCGTTGCGGCCGTGTGGCTCGGCCGCGCCTTGCGTGCCAACAGCGTGAAGAACAACGGCACGAAGATCGGCGCGATGAAGGTGGCGACGATCATTCCGCCGAATACCCCCGAGCCCATGCTCTGGCGCGCCGCAGCGCCCGCGCCGGAGGCGAGCACAAGGGGCACGACGCCGAGCACGAATGCCAAGGAGGTCATCACGATCGGGCGAAAGCGCAGGCGCGCCGCATCCGCCGCGGCCTCCCGGGCGTTCCTGCCCGCTTCCATGCCCTGCATCGCGAACTCGGCGATCAGGATCGCATTCTTCGCCGCCAGGCCGATCAGCACGACCAGGCCGATCTGGAAATAGATGTCGTTCTCCATGCCGCGCAGGAAGACGAAGCCCAATGCGCCCAGCAGGGCGAAGGGCACGGCGAGCACCACGGACAGCGGCACGCCCCAGCGCTCGTACAGCGCCGCCAGGATCAGGTAGACCATCACCAGGGCGAAGCCGAAGGCGAACACCGACGCATTGCCGGAGCGCTTTTCCTGGAAGGCCTGGCCGGTCCATTCGATTTGATAACCCGGGGGCAAGACCGCGCGAGCGGTTTCCTCGACGGCGCGGATCGACTCGCCCGAACTGAAGCCGGGTTTTGCACCGCCCAGCACCTTGGCCGCGATATAGCTGTTGTAGCGCTCGATCTGTTCCGGACCGACGATGTCGCCGACCGTGATCAGGGTTTGCAGGGAGATCATCTGGCCGCTCGTGGCTGAGCGCACATAGAGGCGGCCCAGGTCGTCGGGCGCGGCGCGAAACGCCGCGTCGCCCTGCATCGTCACGCGGTAGGTGCGCCCCGCCAGGTTGAAGTCGTTCACGTAGAGTGACCCCATCTGGGCCTGCAACGCAGCGAACACCTCGTTCACCGGCACGCCCAGGGCCAGCGCCTTTTCGCGGTCCACTTCAACGCGCAGTTGTGGCACGCTGGCCCGGAAGAAGGACTGCGCCGGTGTCAGTTCGGGCCGCATCGCGATCGCCGCGACGAAGTCCTGCGTCACTTGCGCCAGGCGCTTCGGATCGGCATCGCCGCGACCCTGCACGAATACCTCGTAGCCACCAGCCTGGCCCAAGCCCAGGATCGGCGGCGGGTTGAAGGCGAACACGATGCCGTCGGGCAGGGCCGTGAAGCCGAGCCCGCTGACCTGGCCGGCGAGCTCGGTCGAGGTCTGCTCGCGCTGCTCCCAGGGTTTCATCGGCATGAAGATCGTCGCGGCGCTGCTCTTGCTGCCGCCGGTGAGCAGATCGAAGCCGTTGACGATGAAGATGTTCGAGATCGCCTGGTTGTCTTTGAGCATCAACCTCAGTTGCTCGGTGGTGCGGCTCGTGCGCTCGAGCGTCGCGCCGTCGGGCAATTGGGCCACGGCGATGATGAAACCCTGGTCCTCGGGCGGCACAAAACTGCCCGGCACACGCGCCAGCAGCCAGGCCACGCCTGCCAGCACCATCCCAAACAGGACGAGCGCGACCAGGCGATGGTGCAAGGCAATATGCACCGCGGCGAGAAAACGCCGCGTGATCCAGCCGAACACGATGTTGAACGGCTTGAACAGTCGCACCCCCATCGCCCCGTGCTCGGGCTTGAGCAGGATGGCGCACAGCGCCGGCGTGAGGGTGAGCGCCACGACGCCCGAGAGCACGACGGCGATCGTCACCGTCACGGCGAACTGCCGGTACAACTGGCCGGCGATGCCGCCGAGAAACGCCACCGGGATGAACACGGCGCACAGCACGAGCACGATGCCGATCACCGCCCCCTGCACTTCGCGCATCGCTTCCAGCGCCGCGGCCATCGGCGCCATCTTTTCCTCGCGCATCAGGCGCTCCACGTTTTCGAGCACGACGATGGCGTCGTCGACGACGATGCCGATGGCCAGCACCATCGCGAACAGGGTCAGGGTGTTGATCGAAAAACCGAAGAGGTACAAGCCCGCGAAAGTGCCGATCAGGGACACCGGGACGGCGAGCATGGGGATCAGGGTCGCGCGCCAGGTTTGCAGGAACACGAAGACGACGGCGAGCACGATCAGGGCGGCTTCGGCGATCGTCGTCAGCACGGCCCTGATCGACGCCGCGACGAACAGCGTCGTGTCGTAGGGAATCAGGTAGTCGATGCCCGGCGGAAAGCGATCCCGCTTCAACTCGGCCATCTTCGCCTTGATGCCCGCTGCCACGTCCAGCGCATTCGCTCCCGAGGCGAGCATCACCGCCAGCGCGATCGCCGGCTGGCCGTTCACCGAGTTGGTGGCGTCGTAGCTTTGTGCACCGAGTTCGATGCGCGCCACGTCGCGCAAGCGCAGCACGCCGCCCGGTCCGGCCGAACGCAGCACGATCTCGCCGAACTCTGCGGCCTGCACGAGCCGCCCGCGCGCCGTCACCGTGTATTCGAGCTGCTGCCCCGGCAGCGACGGCGGCGCGCCGATCTTGCCCGCGGCGAACTGCGCGTTCTGCGCGTTCACGGCTTGCGCGATGTCGGCCGTGGTGATGCCCAGGCTGGCCATTCGATCGGGCTGCAGCCACAGTCGCATCGAATAGTCGCGCGCGCCGAAAATGAACACCTCGGCCGCGCCGGGAATGCGTTTCAGCTCGTCCAGGATGTTCTGCGTGGAGTAGTTCGACAGGAACAAGGTGTCACGCGACTGATCGGGCGAATTCACCGCGATCACGAGCAGGAAGTTGTTCGAGCGCTTGACCACCTGGATGCCGCTGCGCCTGACCTCGTCGGGCAGGCGCGGCGTGGCCAGTTGCACCCGGTTGTTGACGTTGAAGGTGGCCTTGTCGATATCGGTGCCGACCTCGAACGTCGCGGTGATGATCGCCTGGCCGTTGGACGCCGAGCTCGAATTGAAGTACAGCAGGTTCTCCACGCCCGAGAGCTGCTCTTCGATCGGTGCGGCGACGGTCAGCGCCAGCGTTTCCGCCGAGGCGCCGGGGTAGTTGGCCGTGATCGTCACCGTGGGCGGGGCGATTTCCGGGTATTGGGCGATCGGCAGCGCGCGCGCTGCCATCAGCCCGGCGATGACGAGCACCAGGGCCATCACGCTGGCGAATACCGGGCGTTCGATGAAGAAGCGGGACATGCGGCTCGGGCTCGGGCGCGTCTCAGCGGGCCGGCGCGGATGCGCCGACAGGCACAGGCGCGGGCGCCTCTTGCACCGGCGCGCCGGGCCGCAGCTTGATGAGATTGCTCGTGATGACGCGCTCGCCCGCGGCGAGTCCGGAGCGGATCACCCAGTCACTGCCCTGCCAGGGCCCGGCCTGCACCGGCCGCGGCGTGGCCTTGCCGTCGTCTCCGATCAGCCATACGAAGCGCCCTTGTTCGCCGCTCATCACGGCGGCCTGCGGCACGAGAAACGCGTCCTGTTCGCCCGTGCTCACCTGAAGCCGCACGAACTGCCCGGGCAGCCAGGCGCCGCTCGCATTGCTCAATTCGGCACGCATTTGAACCGTGCCCAGGCGCGCATCGACGACCGAGCCGGCGAAATCGAGCTTGCCGACCTCCTTGGCGAACTCGCCACCGGCGAGCTGCAGGCGCACTTCGCGCCCCCGGCCCTTGCGCACCTGTGCGGCTTGCTCTTCGCTGAGTGCGAAGCGGATGCGGATCGGGTGGGTCTGTACGATCGTCGCGAGCACGCCGCCTTCGATGGCCGGCGACACATACGAGCCGACACTGTGGATCGAACGCTGCACGACACCGGCGATCGGCGCCATCACATCGGCATAGCCCAGGTTCAGCGAAGCCTCGCGCTCCTGCGCACGCGCCGCGAGCAGGGCGGCCTGTGCCGTCTTGAGCGTGCTGAGGGCTTCGTCGGCTTCACGCTGGCTGATCGCGCGATCCGCAATCAGGCCGGCCAGGCGAGCACTTTCGCGCCGCGCCTGTTCGACGCGAGCCTCGGCCACCGTGACGTTGGCGCGCGCCGCGTCCAGCGCGATCTCGAACGGCGCACGCTCGATGCGGTACAGCAGGGCACCGGCGGCCACCGGCGCGCCTTCGCGGAACAACTGTTGCTGCAAGGTGCCGGCAATCCGCGCGCGCACCTCCACTTCCTTCATGGCTTCGAGCGTGCCCACGGCCTGGATGACGATCGGCACCTTGCTCGAGGCGGCCTGGAACACGCTCACTGGCATGGGCGGCATGGCGCCCGCACCGGGTGGCCCGCCTTGCGGCGCCGCGCTCGGGCTGCACGCGCCGAGCGCTGCGGCCAGCACCAGAAG
>JBAQUQ010000335.1:0-2325 GCA_049297615.1 Burkholderiaceae bacterium | reverse complement strand
CGCCCTACCTCGCGGGTCGCCTCAGCGCGAACGTTAGGCATCAACACTATGTCCTCGAAGCAGTGGCAGTCGTACGAAGAAGTCGCGGCGTACCTCTTGAACGAGTTCGCGGAGCACTTCGCCCTCGGCCGAGTGGAAGGAAAGCAGTTGCTCGCAGGATCGAGTGGCACGTCGTGGGAAATCGACGCCAAAGGCATCAAGACCGATGACAAGTCCATCGTTGTCATTGAGTGCAAGTGCTACCCGAACGCAAGGGTGACCCAGGGAATCATTGCGACCTTGGCTTACAGTATTGAAGATGTCGGTGCCAAGGGCGGAATCATCGTCACCCCCGTTGGCTTGCAAGAAGGCGCGGCAAAGGTCGCGGCCCACAATGGCATCACGCTCGTCAAGCTCGCTCCCGGCTCAACGACTACAGAGTACCTCGTGCGATTCCTGAACAAGGTATGCGTTGGCTTGACGGGCGAAATCCGCCCAAGTGGCAGGCTGTCAGCGGTGCACATCCGGGCTGGCAAAGTCACCGGGCGCCGCGAAAGTTGATGCCTAACCCAACACTGTTAGTTTAGAGTGCAAAATGTCCGTCCGGGCATTCGAGCGACCACAGCCGGGGCCTTTTTCTGGGTGAGCTGTTTTTGCGTTGCACGCGACCCACCATGATGGGTTGGCGGTCGTGGGGGACGCGTCGGTTTGCATGCGGATCATGTGGCGCGTAGGGCGAGTTTCGTCGCTTGACCATTCGGGGGCTTGACTTGTTGAGCGTGCGTGTCGCTCTCAGTGTGGCCCCCTGGGCGAGCACGCTACGCATGAAGCGCAGGCGCAGTCGTGGACGCTCTGGGGGGAAAGGCCCCGGATCGGGGCTGTTCGCGGCGCAGCAGTTGTACGTGGCTGGCGAAAGACAATTGAGCGTGCGCCAATCGATGCCGCGTGGCGCCTTCGTGCAGCAGCCAGCGCACGGCGTAGTGCGCCAGGACCCAGCCGAAGAACTCCTGGCGCACGAGCTCGGCGGTCTTGCTGCGAAACACGCGCCGGCTCCTGAGCAGATGCGTCTTGAGTTCGTCGAAGACCTGCTCGACTTGCCAGCGCTCGTGGTACAGCGCCGCCAACTCCAGCGCTGGCGCCTGCTTGGCATCCAGCAACGTGGTCAACAGCCGGTAGCGGGGCTGCGAGTCTGGAACTCCCGGCAGCGCGTACTCGATCACCCGCACCTGAATTGCTTGTTCGATGGGCTTGCGTCCTCGGCCTTCGCCGCCAGGGACGATACGGCTGAGGAAGGAGCCATCTTCCAGCTCCTTCAACCTAGGCAGGATGCGGTGCTCGGCGCAGCGCCACAGTAGCTGCGCCCCGGTGGCCGCCGCTTGCGCCCAGTGCTCGTAACCGTTGAAGCCGCGGTCGGCCAAGCACAGCATGTCTGGGCGCAAGCTGGTAAGCAGCGGCTGGCAGATCTCCCACTCCGAGGTGCGATAGGGCCCCAGGTTGGCCGCGAATATGGCGTGTGTGGCGCACTCGGCAAGTACAACGCAACTGGCCTGCGGGTATCCGGCAATCCCGGTACGGCTGCCCGGCCGGCCGAAGTGCTCGACGTTGTCCTCCTCGTCGGGCAGCTCGAAGCGGCTACCGTCGATAGCCACCAGGCGCAGCCCTCGGTAGAACGCCTGTGGGTGGAAGCGCTCGTCTGCCATGGGCACGCAGCAGCGCTGCACCAGCTCACGCAACGGCGCCGAGCCGATCTTGCCGCGCGCCAAACTGATGGACACCTTGGACACACGCACCGGCTGCGCCGCGCCGCTCGCCCAGGCCAGCCCTTGGCTGACCGCAGCGAAGACTTCCTCGTAGGCCGCCTCCGGATACAGGCTGAGCGCGATGCTGTAGTAGACCCCCACCACGGCAGGAAAGCTGCGCAGGCGCCGCGAGTTGCAGTTGTGCGCATCCAGCACCTCGTTAACCACCTGTGCGGGCACCACCCGCGCCAACAGGCTGGCCGCCAGATAGTCCGCCAAACGTGCGCCCGATCCCAGTACCGCCTTCGTTCGCGCCATGACCTGCTCCGTAGTTGCTACGAAGCCTGATTCTCACCTAAACTAACAGTGTTGGGTTAGGCCGCACTCTTGGGCCCGCGCGTGCTGGAGAGCTTGGCCAGACCGAACAGGACTTCAGTGCAGGAATGAGCCATCGGGAGGTACTTCTGTGCGTCGAGATACGTGCATTCGTGAACGAGGAGGTTCCTTGCGCTCACGGCCAGCCGAAAGAGTTCCCAGAGTTCTTCGCCGAACAGTTCCTTGGGTGTGGAGCCGTGTAGCTTCACGTACGCCTCGACGAGGCCTGTAG
>JBAQUQ010000334.1:0-1798 GCA_049297615.1 Burkholderiaceae bacterium | reverse complement strand
GGTGCAGCCGGCCGTGCCCGGCGCCACCGTCGTGCCGATCAATCGCACCGCAAGGCAGACCCCGGCACCACAGCAGGCGCTGCCGCCGGCGATCCAGGAGAAGGTCACCCAGGGCGTCGCCATGCTCGGCTTCCTCGACCAGGCCGAGCGCGGCATCAAGCTGACCGGCGGCATCGAGGGCATCATCAGCCAGGCCAAGGCCGACCCGTTCTGGGGCAACTTCATCCCCGGCGACGCCAAGGCGGAGAACGCGCTGGGCTCGGCCTTCTCGCAACTGAAGGTCTATGCCCAGTCGGTGATCAAGGGCACGCCGTCCAACTTCGACGTGCAGTCGGTGATCGACACCTTCCCGAAGTTCTGGGCGAGCCAGGGCTTCAACGAGGCGGCCATTCGCTCGTCCAAGAAGGTCGTCGCGCAGATGCTGGTCGACACGATCAGCTTCAACCAGAAGGACTACAAGATCCCCGACAACGTGCGTGAGCAGATCAAGGCACTCGGCGTGGACCCGGCCACGCTGAAGGTCTGGAACGGCGGCGACGCGCTCACCAACACCTACGACGCCTACCTGCAGGGTCGGCCAGCGACCGAGCTGGTGGACCAGGCGAAGGCCTATGGGCGCGGCATGTACCCGCTGAGCACCTGGCAGCGCGACGCGCTGCGCTCCGAGCTGGAGCGGCGGCAGAAGGCGGCGAAGTCCGCGCCCAAGGCGAAGTGAGATGGCCGATCCAGAGCAGCGCCCGCTTGGCCGGACGCAAATCCTGGAGATGATCGCCGGGGCGAACCCAGAGAAGATGCGGACCTACCTGGAGGGGCAGAAGGTTCCGGGTCACGTCATCTCTGGATTTTTGGAGAATCCGGGGAAGTTTTCCAAGGCACTGGAGGGCTTCGTTCCATTCAGCGCGATCATGCGCCACCAGAGTGAGCCCGGATCGAACGCAAGAACGGGTGAGGCGGTTGGCGGCACGCGGCGAGCCGGAGAGTACAGCAGGCAGTTCGGCCCGACCGGAGAGGGGTTCGGCACAATGACGGTCGACCCCCAGGAATTTGAGGTTGGCATGCGGGGCGGCATCGACGACGCGCTGGAATCGCTCGGCGGTACGCCGAAGGCCAAGCCAGCGGCCGACGACGCGGATATCGCCGCGGCGCTGGGCGCGCTCGATGCGGAGCAAGGCGCCGCCAAGGAGGACACGTCAGTCCTGCGCAAGGTCGCCATCACCGCCGGCGGCATCTGGAAGTTCATCGCCCAGGCCGCTGGCCTCCCCGGCGACGCGCTCGTCGGCCTCGCCGAGGCGTCCGACCGCAAGACCGAGCGCAACGTGCGCGCCTGGACCATGGGCCGCATGGGCGCGCAAGGCGAGATCGCGCCGGCCATCAAGGCGATCGCGCCGACCAGCAGCTACATCCGCGACTTCGTGCCGAACACCGTCAACGCGGCTGCGGCCGACCTCGGCTCCGACTACCGCATGGAGCCGCTGCGACCGCAGAACCGCGACGAGCAGACCCTGGAGACCATCGGCGAGAACATCGGCGCGGCCACGACCTTCGGCCTCGGTATCGCCGCGCGCGGCGCCAACCTCACCTCCCGCGGCATCGACGCAGCAACGCGCACGGCTGTGGTCAACAACGTTCCGCGCTCCTCCGTGGTCAGCGGCACCGCCCCCGGTGTGAGCATGACCCCGATTGACCGGCTGTTCACCGAGTCCGCCACCCGCCTTGGCACCACCGCCGCCTCCGCCGCTGGCCTCGCCACCGCCGAGGGCGCCATCGGCGCCGCTGCCGGCGTCGGTCAGGACGTGCT
>JBAQUQ010000333.1:0-29340 GCA_049297615.1 Burkholderiaceae bacterium | reverse complement strand
CCCTGCGAACAGCGCTGCGCTCTCGAACAGGGTCTCGAACAAGTCGACGCGCACGATGCCGCAGTCGCGGAAATAGGCGTCGACCGTCGCGTCGGCACCGGCCAGGGCGCCGGTGTGCGATAGCGCCAGCGCCGCACCGAGCTGCGAGCGGCCGAGCTTGTAGGCGATGACGGGTTTGCCTGCGCCATGGCACAGACGCGCCGCGCCGGCCAGGCGCGCGCTGTCGCGCAGCGTCTCTAAGAACAGCAGGATGACGCGCGTGTCGGCGTCCCCGGCGAGAAGTTCCACGAGTTCGCCGACGCCGAGGTCGGCCTCGTTGCCCACCGAGATCAGTTTGGCAAAGCCCAGGCCGCGCGCTGCGCCGCGCGAGAGCACGCTGCCGAGCATGGTGCCGCTTTGCGACACGACACTCGTCGCGCCGCCGGGCAGGGCGTCCATCTCGAGAACGGCGTTCGCCGACAGGGCGACGCGGCCGGGAATGTCGACCAGGCCCATGCTGTTCGGTCCGAGCAGCCGCACGCCCAGGGCGCGGGCGCGCGCGACGAGCCGCTCCTGCCGCACCGCACCCTCGACGCCGGCGTCGGCGAAGCCGTCGCTGAAGATGGTGACGACGGGAATGCCGCGCGCGCCACAGTCCTCGAGAGCGCGTTCGACCGCAGCGCTCGGGGTCATGATGAAGGCGTGATCGATCTCGCCGGGCGCCTCGGCGAGGCTGCGGTAGGCACGCTCGCCCAGCACTTCGCTGCGCGCCGCATTGATCGGGATGATGCGGCCCGCGTAGCCGTGCTGGCGCAGCACGCGCTGCGGGCGCGACGTGTTCTTCGCTGCGTCGCCCGAGGCGCCGATCAGGGCGACGCCGCGCGGAGCAAACAGCGCTCGCGCGAGCTTGTCGCGCTCACTCATCGAGAGCCGCGACCAAGGCTTCACTCTCCAGGCGCCACAGCCGCGCGAGCAGGGTGCGCGCGCGCCCGGCGCCGATCACCGGCGTGGCGAGCTCCAGGTATTTTTGCTCGAGCTCGGCGTCGGACAGCGGTGCGTCGGGGTCGCCCTTGCGCGTGGGCTGGAGATGTTCGCCGCGATGGCCATCGTGCGTTTCGATCGCGATCCGCGCCGCACGTTGCGCGGGAAACGCCGCGTCGAGCTCGGCGTCGACCGAGACGTCGACGCGCTGCATCAGTTCGCGCGTCAGCGGGTCTTCGAGCCGCTGCGCCTCGAACGCGGCCAGGCGCACGCTGCCATGCACCAGGGCCGACGCGACCACGTATTTCAGCGAGAACCGCGCCTCGGCCGCGCTGCGCGGCGTGTCATTGCCGGCGACGTCGAGTGCCGCCTTGTAGGTGCCGATGCGCACCCGGGTGATGTCGCGCGCGGCCACGCCCAGCTTGCGCGCAAGGCTGAGCGCGCCGTCGATGGCGGCGAAGGTATGGCCACAGCAGGCGTGGTTCTTGAACGTCATCGCGGTGATGTGAAACTCCCGGCCGAGTGTGGCCAGGCCGCGCTCCCAGTCGGGGCCGCCGGCGGCATCGCCATAACCCATTGCGCGAGCGTAGCCGGCTTCGCCTTCGAGCACGTCGAGCGATCCGGTCACGCCCTCGTGAGCAGCGAGTGCCGCGCTGAGCCCTGCGTCGGCGGCGCGCCCGGCGTGCAGGGGTTTGGACATCGAGTCCAAACGCAAGGCCTGCTGCAGCCCGGCCGAAAAGGTGGCGACGGTGGCCAGGGCATGCGCAAAGCGCCTCGCGTCCAGTCCCAGCAGTTCGGCGGCGGCGGCGCAAGCGCCGAAGCAGCCGATCGTGCCGGTGTTGTGCCAGTATCTGTAATGCACGCGGCCCATCGCCGCGGCGATGCGCGTCGAGATCTCGTAGCCGACGATCACGGCGCGCAACAATGCCGCGCCCGATGCGCCGCGGGCTTGCGCGAGTGCGAGCGCTGCGGCGATCGTCGGCGCGCCGGGGTGATAGATGCCGTCGCGATAGATATCGTCGACTTCGACGCTGTGCGCGGCCGTGCCATTGATCAGCGCCGCGGCGCGCGCCGTGGCGCGCTGGCCCAGCGCGAGGCGCGATTCGCCATGGCCCAGGTCCTGCGCGAAAGCGCGTTCCAGCAGGGTCGCCGGCGCCACCACGGCGCCCGGAAGCAGGGCTGCGGTCCAGTCGATCACGGCGCGCTTGGCGTGGTGCAGCAGCTGCGGAGGCAGGGGCTGCGCGCGCAACTCCAGCGCAAACGCAGCGTAGCGTTCCACGACAGTCATTGCGCGCCTCCTGCTGGAAAACTCCACGAGGCAGGGTAACAGCCTCGTGCGCGCGTGATCCGGGACGAGATCGATGGCGCCAAGGGCGACGATGCGCCCTCGACGGCTAGCGCTCCAGATGAATGAAGCGGAGCTGGCTCTGCACCAGGTCGGGCACGACGACGGTCATGCGCCCGCCGCCCTGTGGGATGACGCAGAAATCTGCCGGGCCCTTGAAGCCGGTCGCGAGCTTGACCATGCCGGTTTTCTCGGTCCAACTGAAGAGTGAACCCGAGTTCCAGTCGGTGGCGAGCAGGGTCCCGTCGGCGAGTTCGTAGATGCCGTCAAGCCGGCCTATGGGCCCGGAAAGGTCCTTGATCTGGCCGCTGACGCCCAGGGCGAATATCGAGCGCGGCTTGTCCGCGGCGAGGAAGCCCACCATCAGCAGCATGCCGTCGCGCGCCGGGAAAATCCCATTGGGGTTGACCGAGGCGCCCCTGAATACCGACGTCACCTGGGGCTCGCTCTTGGCATTGAGAAAATCCGCCGGCTCGACCTTGAACAACTGGTCGCTGCGGTTGTCGCTCACGTAGAGCACGTTGCCGGCAACGGCCGGGTCGTTGGCGAACTGGACGCCGGGCAGGGCGAGCTTGCGGCCTTTCCTGGTCTTCAGGTCGAACACCCAGACGACGTCGATATCGGTGACCCATAAGCGATTGCCCTTGACCCAGATGCCCTTGGGCTTGTTCAGAGGCTCGCCTCCCGGCCCGGGCAGAAACTTCTGCTCGAGCACATGGCCGTCCAGCGCGAGCTTGGCGATGCTGCCCGCGCCGTCTTTCAGGACAGGATCGAGCTTGGAGCCGAACTCGCCGACGTACAGCGCCTTGCCTTTGGCGTCGCAGGCGACCGATTCAGGGAATGCGAAACCGCCCGCCGTCTGCTCCGAGACCACGCGTAACGCCGCCGTCGATTGGGCCAGGGTCGGCGGCGCGATGCCTGCCAGCACGATGGCCAGACCGGCGCAAAAGGCTGGACCGACGTTGCGAATCGAAATACTGCTTTTCATCCAAATCTCCTCGATCTATTGGGTTTCGCATCACCAACCGGGGGCCGGTGCCATTGAGGATACTGCATCGCTTGCTCGAGCCAGCACTCGGCGTCACTGTCGCCCGGCTTGGCGGCGCGGCGGAATTTCCAGAGGCTCGAGGCCGTATACACGTTCGGCGCGGCGCGAGCTCGCGCCGACCCATCACAACCCTGGAGGAGAACCCTGATGTCTCGATTCGTCCACGCACTGTTCATCGGTGCGATCGCATGGGTATGGCTGCACGGCCCTGCCCAGGCCCAGCAGGCGGCGCGGCCGCCGATCCAGACCACCAAGGTCGAAGGCACCGATGGCGTCTACATCTTCCGCAACGTCGGCCATCAAGCGATGTTCGTCGTCACCGCCGATGGCGTGATCGTGACCGACCCGGTCGCCTACGGGCGCCCCGACGGCGGGCAGGCCTACCTCGACGAAATCCGCAAGATCACGAACCAGCCGATCCGCTACGTGATCTACAGCCACCACCATTTCGACCACATCGCAGGCGGCAAGGTCTTCAAGGACGCCGGCGCGACCTTCGTCGCGCACCGGCGCGCCAAGGAGCGCCTGGAGATGCTGAAGGACCCGCACACCGTCCTGCCCGACGAGGCGGTGGGCGACCAGGGCCGGCGCGTCACGCTCGGCGGCACGACGCTCGAACTGAGCTACCACGGCCTGAATCACTCCGACTCGACGCTCGTGATGCGCCTGCCCAAGGAGCGCATCGTCTTCGTCGTCGACACCATTCCCGTGGGCACGGTCCCGGGCCGCGGGATGATCGACATGCACCCGCTCGAGACCGAGGCCTTCATCCGCCAGGTGCTCGAATTGGACTGGGACCGCCTGATTCCCGGCCACCCCGGCCCGGGCGACCGGCTGGGCACCAAGAAAGACGCCCAGGACCAGCTCGTATTGCTCCAGGCGGCTTCGACCGAAATGAAGAAGCTCGCCCAGGACGGCAAGTGCTGGGACACGGCGGAGAAGGAATTCAAACTCCCCGGCTACGAAACCTGGCCGGGTTACGCCGGCAATCTGCAGTTCATCTCCCGGCGTTACTGCGGGCTGTGGGGGCGCGGAACTTGAGCCGTTCGCGGGGCGAGAGCCCCGCCGGCGACGGTCGGTTGACATCAGTCCCGGCCGCCTGAAGGCGGGGATGCTGATTCGCCTGGCGCGTCAACGCGCGAGCTTCAGCAGCCTCTCCACAGGGGTGCGCACATGCACTTCCTTGGGTGCCACGCCCTTGACGATGGCGGCGGCCCGGTCGCCGCCGGTGCGCAGCAACGGTTGCACGTAGGGGATGCCGTTCGCGTCGGCAATGCCGGCGATCACCGGTGCGTTCATCGCCGCGCCTCGGCGCAGCACCACGGCGAGCTCGCCATTGGCCAATCGCACATAGCTGCCGGCAGGATAGATGCCCAGGGCCTTGATGACCAAAGAGCCCGCCTCGTCCGGACTGTTGTTCTCATCGTAGTAGGTGCGCTTGGCCGCCAGCGCAGGGGACATCGCCGCGCGAACCTTGCGCGGGCTCATGCGCGCGGCGAACAGGTCGGCGCGCTGGACGAGGCGCGCCAGTTGCATGCCCACCGGTTGCTCGGCCAGCGCGCCGGGCGGCGCACCGTGGTGGTGGCTCACCGCCGTCAGCCACAGCTCGTCGGTGACGCCCAGCTTGCGCAGCAGCTCTGTGCCGCGCTCGGCGTGGTTTTCGGTCAGGCTGCGCTGGGCCGGCGTCAATTCGCCGGCCTGCAATGCCAGCTGGTCCTGCAGGCGCGTCATGGCGATGTTCATCGTCAATGCCGCCAGCCGCAGGCTGCGGCGTTGCGCGTCGCCGCAGTCGGGCAGCCCGGTGGCGGCCAGGTCGCACACCACGGTCACCAGCAGGGCGTGCATGACGCTGTAGCGTTGCAGGTCCAGGCCGGCGCTTTGGATCAGGAACAGCAGCGAGCCCTGTGAATCGTCGCGAACGAGTGCCGAGATCTCTTTGTCGGCGCGCTCCGCCGCCGCGGTGAAACTCCCCAGCTCCGGGTCGCGCAACAGGGTGCTGGCGCGCAGGCTCAGGCTGCGCCAGCGCTCCACGAGCGCTTCGACCGACAGTCGAGGCTCATCGGCAACGGCCAGAGCGGGGCCGACCTCTGGCGCGGCTTCGGACGCAGCGGGAGCGTTCATTGAGTCTGCGATGGATGATCGCTTGGCGAGGACATGGTGAATGGCTTGCGGCTTGGCAGCCGGGACTGCCGCTGCCGGGGTTGTCGGCGCGCCCGGCCGATTCTTGAGTGCAAAACGCCGATTTCAATTCGCTGCGCCGGGCGCAGTGCGCAAGGCGGGCGTCGGGCCGGCTCGTCGCCGGCCTCCCGCGCCGAGCCGGATCCGAGGGCACGCAATTCGGGTACGCTTTGCAGCGTCGCTTCCTGCGAGAGCACCATGAGCCGCCGCCACGCCAATCTGATCCGATCGATCTTCCACGACCCCCCCAGCGGCAACATCCACTGGCGCGACGTCGAATCCTTGCTCAAGCATGTCGGCGCTTCGCTCGAGCCCCTCACGGGCGCGCGAATCCGGATCAAGCTCAACCGCATGGACGGCGTGCTGCACCGGCCGCACCACAGCAATGTGCTCGACGCGAGTTCTCTCTTGCATCTGCGCGAACTGCTCGGGCGCGCCGGCGTCACGCCCTCGCTGTACGAGGCCAAGGGGGGCGAGTCCGGCTAGGCGGGGTGCAGTGCAAGGACAAGAGTCGCTGCAACAAGACCTAGGCCTGCCAGACACCATAGCCGGCTTCGCGCAGGCCGATGGCCAGTTCGACTTCCATTTCCCGGGCGGCCTCGTAAGGCATCGGGTTGTAGACCTCGAACAGCTCGGGCATGAGGCGCGTACCGTACTGCAACACGAAACGATTCGCCTGGACCCCCGCCTTGTGCCGGTCGAAGCGAGTATCGGGATCGAGCCCTGTCATCCCCACATAGACGAATGGCTTGCCGAGCCGATGATCGGGGTTGGCGCGGCGAAATGCGGGCTCGTTCCAGACACGATCCGACAGCTCCACGACATAGACGTGGTGGCGGTGGCGCTTCACCGGCTCGCCCATCGGCACGCAAGCGCTAAGCTTGCCCGCGCGCAGCAGAATCGACAGCGCAAGCGCGCGCCCCGGCGCCTTCGCCCTCGAACCCTCTCGCCCTGCGCGCCAACGACCATGCCCGCCAAACCCTTGCGCGTCTTGTCCGTCATCCCTCCGATGACGCAACTCAATACGCCCTATCCATCGACGGCCTACCTCACCGGCTTCCTGCGCTCACGCGGCGTGCCTGCAGTGCAGGAAGACCTGGCCCTGGCCCTGATTCTGAAACTATTGTCGCGCGACGGCCTGCTCGCCCTGCAGGCGTGCATCGCCGCCTTGCCCTCGCCGCGGCGCACGCCGCGCGTCACCGCTTTCAGTGAAAACTTCGAGCGCTATCTCGACACCCTCGAGCCCACGGTCGCGTTTCTGCAAGGGCGCGATTCGACCCTGATGCACCGCATCGCCGGGCGCGGCTTTCTGCCCGAGGGGCCGCGTTTCGCGTCGCTCGACGAATACCTCGCCCCCGCTGGCGGCGACCCCATGGCCTGGGCCTTCGGTGCCCTGGGCACGCATGACCGTGCGCGCCATCTCGCCACCCTGTACCTGAACGACATCGCCGACGTGCTGCGCGAAGGCGTCGACGCGCGTTTCGAGTTCGTTCGTTACGCCGAACAACTCGCGAGCAGTCAACCGAGCTTCGACCCGCTGGCTCAGGCGCTGGCGGCGCCGCTCAACCTGGTGGACAGCACGCTGAGCGAGCTGACCCTGGCCGCGCTGGCGCGCTATGCACCGACCCTGGTCCTGGTGTCGGTGCCGTTCCCCGGCGCGGTCTACGCGGCGTTTCGCATCGCCCAGTTCATCAAGGCGTTTGACCGAAGAATCGTCACCGCGCTGGGCGGGGGCTTCGTCAACACCGAGTTGCGCGAGTTGTCCGAGCCGCGCGTCTTCGACCATTTCGACTTCGTCACCCTCGACGCCGGCGAGCGCCCCTTGCTCGCCTTGCTCGAACATCTGGCGGGGAAACGCTCGCGCAGCCGTCTGGTGCGCAGCTTCGTGCGCGACATCGAGTCGGGCCAGGTTCGATACGTCAATTTCGCCGAGCCCGACATCGGCTTGGCCGAAGTGGGCACGCCCACCTGGGACGGCTTGCCTTTGAGGGACTACCTGTCCCTGCTCGACATGCTCAACCCCATGCATCGCCTTTGGTCCGACGGGCGCTGGAACAAGCTGACGGTGGCGCAGGGCTGCTACTGGAAGAAGTGCAGTTTCTGCGACGTGAGCCTGGACTACATCTCGCGCTACGAGGTGGCCGCTGCCGCGACCCTGGTCGATCGCATCGAGGCCATCGTCGCTGAAACCGGCCAGACGGGATTTCATTTCGTCGACGAAGCCGCGCCACCCAAGGCCTTGAAGGCGCTTGCGCACGAGCTGTTGAAGCGCCGCGTCGCGGTCACGTGGTGGGGCAATATCCGCTTCGAAAAATCTTTCAGCCCCTCCCTGTGCCGGCAGTTGGCCGACAGCGGTTGCATCGCGATCAGCGGCGGCCTCGAGGTCGCCTCCGACCGGCTGCTCGCCTTGATGAAAAAGGGCGTGACGGTCGACCAGGTGGCGCGCGTGACGCGCGCACTCGCCGACGCCGGCATCCTCGTGCACGCTTACCTGATGTACGGATTTCCGACGCAGACCGTGCAGGAGACGGTCGATGCCCTCGAATGCGTGCGCCAATTGTTCGAGGCGGGCTGCATCCAGTCGGGCTTCTTCCACCGCTTCGCCTGCACCGTGCATTCGCCCGTGGGGCGCGACCCCGCGGCCTACGGCGTCACTCTCTTGCCTTTGCCGGCTGCGTCTTTCGCAAAGAACGATGTCGGCTTCCGTGACGCCACCGGAGTCGACCACGACGCGCTCGGCGTGGCGTTGAAGAAGGCGCTGTACAACTACATGCACGGCCTCGGCCTGGACAAGGATGTTCGCACCTGGTTCGACGCGCCCGTGCCGCGCAGCCGCGTCGCGCGCCGTCGCATCGAACGCGCTTTGGCACAGCGGGCTTGAGGCTGCGGCGAGGCGCTCTGCGAGTTGCCACAATCGCCTGATGAAACAGCGCATCTCGCTGATCGTGCCCGTCCTCAACGAGGCCGAGGGCATTGCCGCGACGCTGGGCGAACTGGCGGCGCTGCGCGCCGAAGGCGCCGAGCTCATCGTCGTCGACGGCGGCAGCAGCGACGCGACGCTGAATCGTTGCCAGGGACAGGCCGATCGGATCCTGATCGCGCCGCGCGGCCGCGCGCGCCAGATGAACCGCGGCGCGGCGGGCGCTGCCGGGTCGGTCTTGCTCTTCGTGCACGCCGACACGCGCCTGCCCCCTGGGGCCGGTGCTCTCGTGCTGCAGGCGCTCGAGTCCGGACGCCACGACTGGGGCCGATTCGATGTGGTCATCGAAGGCCGCTCGAAACTGTTCCCGCTCATCGCGGCACTGATGAATTGGCGCTCGCGCATGAGCGGCATCGCCACCGGCGACCAGGCGATCTTCGTGCGGCGCAAGGTTTTCGATGCGCTCGGCGGATTTGCCGATCAGCCGCTGATGGAAGACATCGAGTTGTGCAAGAGTTTGCGCCGGCGCGGCCCACCGGCGTGCATCAGGCAGCGGGTGGTCACCTCGGGGCGGCGCTGGGAGCGCTGCGGCGTCTGGCGCACGATCTTCCTGATGTGGCGACTGCGTTTTCTGTACTGGCTGGGGGTGAGCCCGCAGCAGTTGGCGAAGGCCTACCGTTGACGCAAGCTTGCCTGATCGTGGTGCTGGCCAAGGCGCCGCTCGCGGGTTATGCGAAGACGCGGCTGATCCCGGCGCTCGGGCCGCAGGGCGCCGCCGATCTCGCTCTGCGCTTGCTGAATCACGCGGTGAATGAAGCGCTGGGCGCGGCCCTGGGGCCGGTCGAGCTGTGCTGCGCGCCGCATGCCGGTCATGCGGGGTTCGGCGAATTCGCGCTTGATCCGCGCCTGACGCTGACCGATCAGGGCGAGGGCGATTTGGGCCAGCGCATGGCGCGCGCCATCGAGCGTGGCCTGGCGTCATACGCCAAGGTGCTGCTGACCGGCACCGATGCGCCGTCGCTCGACGCCGCCGTATTGCGCAGCGCGGCGCTGGCGCTGGAGTCGCACGACGCCGTCTTCGTGCCGGCGCTGGACGGCGGCTATGTGCTGATCGGCTTGCGCAAGGCGGTGCCCAGCGTTTTCGAAGACATGCCGTGGAGCACGGCCGAAGTGATGCAGCGCACGCGCGAGCGGCTCGCGCTGCAAGGCCTGGCGCACGCCGAGCTGGCGCCCCTGCCCGACATCGACGCGCCCGCCGATCTGGGGCACTTGCCCCCAGGCTGGCTATAGCGATGCCGGATCAGCCGCGACCATTGACCTGCAGGCAGTGGATGCCCGCGTGCGCCGGCATGGCGGCTCGGCGGCCGGCCTGCCCGTAAGATCGCCCAGACCCGATTCACCCACAGTGCGAAAAAGAGCCTTCATGACGATATTGCGCGCGCTCGGCCGCTGCCTGATTGCCCTATTGCCCCTGGCGCTCATCGCCGGGCAGGCCCCGGCGCAGACCAGCGCGCAGTGGGAGGGCATCGCCGCCAGGGCGAAGGGCCAGACGGTCTATTTCAACGCCTGGGCCGGCGACGAAAAAACGAATGCCTTCATCGCCTGGGCGGGCCAGGAGCTGAAGGCGCGCCACGGCGTGAACGTGGTCCATGTGCGCCTGAAAGACACGGCCGAGGCGGTGACGCGCGTGATCGCCGAAAAGACCGCCGGGCGCGACAGCGACGGCACGGTCGACCTGGTCTGGATCAATGGGCCGAATTTCCTGGCGATGAAAAGCCAGGGCCTGCTCTACGGGCCGGTGGCGCAACTGCTGCCGAACTTTCGCTACGTCGACACGACGGCCAAACGCTCCAACGTCATCGACTTCACGACGCCGGTGGACGGCTATGCCGTGCCATGGCGGCTCGCGCAGATCGTCTTCATCTACGACAGCGCGCGCATTCGCGATGCGAAAGACGTGCCGCGCTCGGCGGCTGCGCTGCTGGCGTGGGCGCGCAACAACCCGGGGCGCCTGACGCACCCGAACCCGAGCAATTTTCTCGGCGCGACTTTTCTGAAACAGGTGTTGTATGAACTGGCCGCCGACGTCGGCGCTTTTCAGCAGGCCGCGACCGACGAAAGTTTTGCGCGCCTGAGCGCGCCGCTCTGGCCCTGGTACGACGCGCTGCGCCCGCACCTGTGGCGGCAGGGCCAGCAGTTCCCGGAAAACGGCTCGGCGCAGCGCCAACTGCTGAACGACGGCGAGATCGACATCACGCTGTCGTTCACTCCCGCCGAAGCGGCTGTGTCGGTGCTGTCGGGCAAGTTGCCCGCGAGCGTGCGCAGCTTCACCTTCAGCAAGGGAACAATCGGCAATACCAGCTTCGTCGCGATTCCCTATAACTCGCGGGCCAAGGAGGGCGCGATGTTGCTCGCGAACTTTCTGCTCGAGCCCGCGACGCAGGCGCGCGCCCAGGACGTGCAGCAAATCGGCAGCATCAATGTGCTCGACGCCGGCAAACTCTCGGCTGCGCAGCGCGCCTTGTTCGGTGCGCTCACGCCCAGCGCTGCCTTGCCCACGGCGGCCGAATTGGGCATACCCCAGTTGGAACCGCACGCTTCGTGGATGAGCCGCCTGACTGCCGAGTGGCAGCGCCGTTATAGCCGCTGAAGCTCGGGCTGGACGGTCGCCCTGAGGCTAGCCCGCAATGAATGTGCTGCGCCACGCGCCCTTGCTGACGGTCGGCGCCTTCGCCGGCCCCATCGTCGCCGGCCTGGTGGGCACCCTGCTGCCGGCCTTCGGTGTCTTGCCGGCGATCGGCGGCAGCTCGCTGGGCCTGCACGCCTGGCGCGAATTGCTGAATTTCCCGGGTTTCGCGACGAGCCTTGCGCTCACCTTGACGACGGGCTGGTTCACCACCCTGCTGGCCGTCTTCATCACCTTCGCGCTCGGCGCCGTGCTGCACCATCGGCCGGCCACAAGGCGCCTGGGCCAACTGCTTGCGCCGCTCCTGGCGATGCCGCATTCGGCCCTGGCCATTGGCTTTGCCTTCCTCATCGCGCCCTCGGGCTGGCTCGCGCGTCTGGTGTCACCTAGCCTGAGCGGCTGGACGCTGCCGCCCGACGTCGGCACCGTCGGCCACGCTTCCGGCTGGCCGCTGGTCGCCTGCCTGCTGCTCAAGGAAGTGCCCTACCTGATGCTGATGCTGCTGGGCGCGCTGAACCAGGTGCCGGCCAAGGCGCACACCGACGCCGCGCGTGCCCTGGGTTACACGCCCGTCGTCGCCTTCCTCAAGATCGTGCTGCCCCAGGTCTATCCGCAGATCCGTTTGCCCATCCTCGCCGTGCTGGCGTTTTCGCTGTCGGTCGTCGACGTGGCGATGATCCTCGGCCCCGGCAACCCGCCCACCCTGGCCGTGCTTGTCGTGCGCTGGCTCAGCGATCCGCAGGTGAAGCTGTATTTCCAGGCGGCGGCCGCGGCGACGCTGTTGCTGGTCTCGGTGGCCGCGTCGATCGGAGTCTGGATGATGTTCGAGCGCCTCGCCGTGCACGCCGGAAGGCGCTGGGTGAAACGCGGCCGGCGCGGCAGCGCCGGCGCGACGATCGCGCTGGCGGGCAGCGGCGCGGCCGCAGCCTTATTCGCATTCGCCATCGCTGCGATGCTCGGCATGGCGATCTGGTCGTTCGCGTCGCGCTGGCGTTTCCCGCAGGCCTTGCCGCCGGCGTTCACGCTGTCGAACTGGGAACTGCAACTCGGCGACCTGCAGCGGCCGGCGCTGACGACGCTGTGGGTCGGCCTGGCGGCCACCGCGATTGCGCTGGCCCTGACGCTGGCCTGCCTGGAGAATGAAACCGTTCAACCGCGCCGCGTCGCGCCAAAGCGCAGCCTGGCGCTGCTGTACGTTCCGCTGCTCGTTCCCCAAGTGGCATTCCTGTTCGGCGCCCAGGTGCTGCTCGTGCGCTTCGGCCTGGACGCGACACTCGCCGCCGTGGTCTGGGCGCACCTGATCTTCGTGCTGCCGTATCTGTTCTTGTCGCTCGGCGACCCGTGGCGAGCGTTCGACTCGCGCTATGCGCGAACCGCTCTGAGCCTGGGTTCGTCCAGGTCGCGTGTGTTCTGGCGCATCAAGCTGCCGATCCTGCTCAAACCCACCCTGATCGCCTGCGCCATCGCCTTCGCGGTGAGCGTGGGCCTGTACCTGCCGACACTGTTTGCCGGCAGCGGCCGGGTGGCGACGCTGACCACCGAAGCCGTCACGCTCTCGGCCGGCGCGGACCGGCGCGTGATCGGCACCTGGGCGGTATTGCAGGCGGCCTTTCCCTTGGGCGCCTTCCTGTTCGCTGCGTGGCTGCCGCGCCTGCTCTATGCCAGACGCCGAGGCCTTGCATGATCGGCGCGGCCACCCTGCGCCTGCAAGCGGTGCGAATCGCGCTGCGCGGCCGCGTGCTGATCGGGCCGCTGCAGGCGAGGATTGAGCCCGGCGAGTGCCTGACCCTGATGGGGCCGAGCGGCTGCGGCAAGTCCACGCTGCTGAACTTCCTCGCCGGTACGCTGGATCCGGTGTTCGACGCCAGCGGCAGCGTCTTCATCGGTGAGGCAGCCGTGACCGGCCTGCCTCCCGAACAGCGCCGCTTCGGCATCCTGTTCCAGGACGACTTGCTATTCCCCCATCTCTCGGTGGGCGGCAATCTGGCGTTCGCCCTGCCCGCCGCGGTACGGCCGCGCGCGCAACGCCAGGCGCGCATCTGCGCCGCCCTCGAAGATGCAGGCCTGTCGGGATTTGCCGATCGCGACCCGGCCACGCTGTCGGGCGGGCAGCGCGCGCGCGTCGCCTTGATGCGAACCCTTCTCGCAGCGCCACGCGCCTTGCTGCTCGACGAGCCGTTCAACAAGCTCGACGCGCAACTGCGCGACGAATTTCGCGACTTCGTGTTCCGCCACGCGCGCGACTTCGGCCTGCCCACCTTGATGGTGACGCACGACGAGGCCGACGCGCAAGCTTCCGGCGGGCGCATCCTGCAGCTGGGGCAGGCTTGATGGCGAACGCTGACGACGCTGACGACGCCATGGCGAAGCCCCACGACACCCATCTCGGGCTGCTCGATGCCCTGCATTCAGCCCTGCGCGCGAGCCACCCGATGCTTGCCGGCGCATCCCTGCAGGCGATGGCCGACAAGGGACTGGCGCACCACCATGTGCGCCTGGCCGGCACCGGCGTGATCGCGCGCCTGCCCAAACAAAGCCAGATGGGACTGGGCGCGCAGGCCAATCTCGACTACCAGGCGGCGTGCTTCGAGCGCGCCGGCGTGAGCGGCCACACGCCCTCCTTGCACGGCGTGCTGCCGCCCTCGGCGCTGTTGCCGCGCGGCGGCCTGCTCGTCGAAGAGATTCACGGCCGCCCGGCGCGCCTGCCGCAAGACTTGCCGGCGATCGGGATCGCATTGGCAGCGATCCATTCGATCCCCCTGCCGGACGCGCCACAGCGTGCACCGCTGCGCGACCCCGCCGATTCGCTGAAGGCCTTGCGCGACGAGATCGACGCGCAGGCCGTGCACCTGCAAGCCGCGCAGCTCGAGCCGCGCAGCCGGCGGGTCATCGCCTCGGCGTTCGACCGCGTCGAGCGCGCCACCCGAGGCCACACCTTGCCGCCGCCGTGCCTGATCACGTTCGACGCCCACCCCGGCAACTTCCTGCTGCGCGACGATGGCCGCGCCGTGCTCGTCGACCTGGAAAAGGCGCGCTACGGCGAGCCTCCGCTGGACCTGGCGCACGCGACGCTGTACACCTCGACGACCTGGGACACCGAGAGCTACGCCGAACTCAGCGTGCCCCAGGTCGTGAACGCCTACGAAGCATGGGCGCAGCACTTCAACGCCGCCGCGTCGTGGCGGCCCTGGTTCGTTCCCCTGCGTGCCGCGATGTGGCTATGGGCCGTGACCTGGTGCGCCAAGTGGCTGGCGCTGTCCGGCCGGCAAGCCACGCCGGGAGGCGACGGTGAAGACTGGTCGCGCGAGCGCAGCGAAGATTCACTCGTGCAGCACGTTCGCGAGCGCGTCGCGTGTTACCTCTCCGACTATGTGATCGCCGAAGTGGGCGCTGAATTGATGGTGCTGGAACGGGAGTTCGAGTAGCTTCTGAGCTCTCGCTCAGGCCAGTGGATCGCGCAGCTGCAGAAACGAAAATTTCCGGAAGTCGCGGTCATGCGTATACAGCGTCACGACACCATGTTGGCTCAACAGCGCTGCGAGGTGTGCATCAGGCACCAGGTTGCCTTTGGCCGGCACGTCGCGCGTCACGTAGCAGTACGCGGTCCAAAAGCCGTCTTCCTCGGCGAGGACGCGGCAATGCGGGAGCGCCAACAATGCTTCGACATTGAGCGAGGCTTGTTCATGGCTGAGAGGGCGGCTGAAGATGGCCGGATGCGTGGCCATGCGCAGGTAGCTCATCAAGGTGAGCCAGGCCAGACAAAACACCTCGCGACCCGAGGCGCACGCCTCGAGGAACGCAGCCGCTTTGTGATGATGTGCGCTACTCTCGTCCGACGCGTAGAGCAAGATGTTGACGTCGACGGCGTAGCTCATTTGGGCGAGCTATCGAGGGCGTTGAACAGCGCTTGCGTGTCGCCGAGGTCGACGCGCGCTCCCATGCGTTTGCTGACCCACTTGAACGCGCTCGGACTCGGTGCTGCAGGCCGCCCGTTGGCCAAGGCCTGAGCCAGCAGGTCCGAGACCAGCCGCCCCATGGATTTGCCTTCCCGGCGTTGCAGGCGCTTGACTTCTTTCAGGATGGGGTCGTCGATGTCGATGGTGGTGCGCATGATGCGTGATGTTAAGCGAGCGCGCATCAGATGTCTAGCGTGGCGGGCGCCGACGTAGCCGCTTCGAGCTTGCGAAACAAGTCCGCGAAGATCGGGTCCCGATGCACCGCGTAGGCCTCGCGCTGCGGGTGTCGCGCGGCGTCGATGCGCCAGCGGCGGTCGGCGCCGAGCACGGGGGTGGGCGTCAAGTCGCTTGCCACCCACGCCGGGTTCATCAACCAGGCTATTGCGATCAAGTCCCAGATGACCCAACTGTGCGCGTACAGGCTGTCGATGCCGTGCAGCTCCCACAGTGGGTTATGCGTAAAGAGGTGGTGCAGATAGTCGCCGATCGCGCCGCGCCCTGCGACGTAGCGCTGCACTTCCGGATAGCTCAGGCGCAGTTGTGCGCCGACATGGTAGCCCGGCAGGTAGACATGGGGCACGCCGGAGTCGAGGACGACGTTCGTCGCGCGCATGTCTTGCTCGAGGTTGAACGCAAAGTTCGGCTGGGGCGCGTGCGACGGGTAGCCCGCGGTCCAGACGACGACGATGCGCTGCGCGATCTCGGGAGCCATGAGCAGGGCCGACGCGATATTCGTCAGGCAGCCTATCGCCACCACATACAGCGGGTCGTCGCCGGGTTCGGCCAGGGCCGTGTGCACCAGATGTTCGGCCGCTGCGCTGCGCACCGGAGTGCCCAGCGTTTGCAGGTAGGCCGGTGCGCCGCGGTGCACGCGCGAGCCCGGGTTGATGCCGCATTTATCGAACACGGTGAGGATTTCCTGGTAGCTGCGCTCCATGCCGACATCGGGCGGGTTGAAGGGCGGCAGCGCGAGCCGCTCGAGCACCCAGCCCTGGCGTTGTGCATGCGCCAGGCGCCCCGCGTGCTGGTGCAAGAGCTCGAGGTCGGCCGGCGTGGCGCTCGCGGGATCGTCGCGTGCGTTGCGCGCTCGAATCATCTCGAGCCGCCAATGGTCGAATGAAAACGGCGCGGCATACACCGCCTCGAGGCGCAATTGCTGCGGCGACAGTAAGGCCCAAGCCAGGGCGAACTGATCGTCGATCTCGTTCGCCGCGTCGCTGTCGATCACGATGCGCGGCGCTGCGCCCGGCAAGGCGAGCCGCGAGCGGTACCAGGCGTGGCCGTGCTTGGCGAGGGGGTTCAAGGTCTCATTGCGGTGTGCTGCGCAGGCGCGGCGAATGGCGCACTTTAGCGGCGAGTGCAAGCCTTGCGGCTCAGAGGTCTTCCTGCGCTTCGAGCGCGTGCGCCACCGAAGGCACGATCGCGTCCTCGCCGAGCACGGCGTCGAACCCCGTGCTGTGGATGAGCGACAGGGGTTGCTCGGTGACGTTCGCCAGCACCAGGGCGATTCCCTGGCGTTGCAGGGTTCGATGGAACTGCTGCAAGGCGTCCAGCCCCGAGCTGTCCATCGAGATCAAGCGGTGCATCTCGAGCACGACGGCGCGCGTGCCGGGCGGAAGCTGGGCGGGCAGGGCCTCGATCTTCGTCACGGCGCCGAAGAACAGGGAACCGAACAGCTCGAAGACGTGCACGCCCGGGGGCAGTTCGCCTGCGGGGTGGGGCTGGACGCGAAACAGGGTGCTCATGCGATAGATGAAGAACACGCAGGCCAGCACCAGGCCGACTTCGACGGCCACGGTCAGGTCGATGACGACGGTCAGCGCAAACGTGCCGAGCATGATCGTTCGATAACCGGCGCTGAAACGGCGCAGGCGGGAGAACTCGCGCCACTCGCCCATGTTCCAGGCGACGTAGAGCAAGATCCCGGCCAGCGCCGCGAGCGGAACGTGCAAGGCCAGCGGCGCCGCCACGAGCACGACGAGCAGGAGCGTTGTCGCGTGCAACATTCCTGCCACCGGGCTGGTGGCGCCGGCGCGCGCATTCGTCACGCTGCGCGCGATCGTTCCGGTGACGGGAATTCCGCCGAAGAAGGGCACGACCATATTCGCCACGCCCTGCGCCATCAACTCCTGGTTCGGGTCGTGGCGCGGCAGTTCTGTCACGTTGTCGGCGATGCGCGCGCACAGCAGCGATTCGATGGCACCGAGCAGGGCGATCGTGATCGTCGGGATGACGAGCAGCTTGGCCGTCTCCCACGAAAAATCGGGCAGGGCGAAAGCCGGCAGGGACTGTGGGATTCCGCCGAAGCGCGTGCCGATGGTTTCCACCGGCAGGTTCAGCAACGCGCCGATGAGGCTCAAGCTGACCAGGGCGACGATGGGGGCAGGCAAACGCGCAGCGAAGCGCGCGGCGCGCGTTTCGAGCACAGCGCCGGGCAATACCGCGCCCGGCCTGAACAGGATCGGCCAGCAGAACAGGCCGGCCACGCACACGGCGCAGACTGCTAGCGCGTAGGGGTTGAAGCTGCCGAGGTGCGTCGCATACATGTAGATCTGGGCAAAAAAATCGGCGGGAAGCTTGGGCGTCGTCAGGCCCAGGGAGTCGCGCACCTGGGACAAGGCGATCAATACGGCGATGCCATTGGTGAACCCGATCACGATGCTGATCGGGATGTAGCGCACCAGGGCGCCGAGCTTGAGCAGGCCCATCACGAACAGCAGCACGCCGGCGAGCATCGTGGAAATGAGCAGATTCGGCAGGCCGTAGCGCTCGACGATGCCGTAGACGATGACGATGAAGGCCCCCGCCGGCCCGCCGACCTGCACATGCGAGCCGCCCAGCGCCGAGACCAGGAAGCCGCCGATGATCGCGGTGAACAGCCCCGCCTCGGGTTTGACTCCCGAGGCGATGGCGAAGGCCATCGCCAGCGGCAGGGCGACGATTCCCACCGTGATGCCGGCGCCCAGGTCGTGCGCGAAACGCGCGCCGTTGTAGTCGCCGAGCGTGTCGAACAAACGAGGTCGAAAGCGATGGAGCTGCATCAGGCGCTGTCTTTCAAGGTGCCGCGCACCTGGACGGTCTGGAGCAATGCGAGCAGGCCCCGCAGCAGGGCAGTGGGCGAGGGCGGGCAACCGCGGATCAACAGATCGACGGGCAGGAGCTCGGAGACGCCACCGACGCAGGCGTAGCTTCCGGCAAAGACGCCGCCATCGCGCGCGCAGTCCCCCACGGCGACAACCCATTTCGGACCCGGCGTGGCGGCATAGGTGCGCAGCAGGGCTTCGCGCATGTTGTGCGTGACCGGGCCCGTCACCATGAGCACGTCGGCATGACGCGGCGAAGCGACGAAGCGCAGGCCGAATCGCTCGAGGTCGTAGAGAACGTTGTTCAGGGCGTGGATCTCGAGTTCGCAGCCGTTGCACGAACCGGCGTCGACTTCTCGGATCGAAAGCGTCCGGCCCAGGCGCTGTCGGGCGGCGCTCTCGACTCGGGCGCCGAGTTCGGCCAGGGCCGCAGGGTCTGCGCCCGGCGCGGCTTCGGTCAGCGGGCCGTGCACGAGGCTCTTGAAGAGCAGCCTACGCATGAGCAGTCGCGCTAGAGGTCATGGCCCGAGTAAGAGCAGTTGAAGGACTTGTTGCACAAGGGGAAGTCGGCGACGATATTGCCTTCGATCGCCGCCTCCAGGACCGGCCACTGGGACCAGGAGGGATCGCGCAAGTGGCAGCGTTCGATGCAGCCGTCGGGTCCCGTCCTGAGCCAGACCAGGATGTCGCCGCGAAAGCCTTCCACGAGTGCCACGCCTTCGTGCCGGCCCGGCGCAGGCCGGGCGAGCGGCGCAATGGCGATCGGCCCCTGGGGGAGGCGCCGCAGCAATTGATCGATCAATGCCATGCTTTGCTCGATCTCGAGCATGCGCAAGCGGATGCGCGCGTCGACATCACCCTCTTGCAGGACCGGCGACTCGAATTGCAGGTCATCGTAGGGCGCGTAGCCTGGAGTGCGGCGCGCGTCGAAGTTTCGCCCGCTGGCGCGCCCGACATAGCCCCCGCAGGCGAACTGGCGCGCCAGCGCGGCCGACAGCACTCCGGTGCCGACGGTCCGGTCCTGAAGCGAAGCGGTGTTGTCATAGAGCTCGACCAGTTCCGCAAAGCGGCCGCGGATCTCGGCCAACAGGGCAAGGATGAGTCGCGCGCCGCCCTCAGGCAGATCGGTTCGCACCCCGCCGGGCAGGACGCGGTCCATCATCAGCCTGTGCCCGAAGCATTGGTCGGCGACGCGCAGCACCCGCTCGCGCAAGTGGCCGAATTGAGCGTGCAGCATGGCGAAGGAGGCATCGTTGCAGATCGCGCCGATGTCGCCGAAGTGATTGGCGAGCCGCTCCAGCTCGGCCATCAAGGCGCGCAACCAGACCGCACGCAGCGGGACTTCAATGCCCCACGCCGCCTCGACCGCCCGCGCGAAGGCCAGGGCGTAGGCGACCGTGCTGTCGCCTGAAACCCGCCCCGCCAGGACCGCCGCACGCTCGATCGGCAGGCCCTGCATGAGCCATTCAGTTCCCTTGTGCGTGTAGCCCAGGCGCTCTTCGAGCCGCACCACGGCCTCGCCGTTCGCCGTGAACCGGAAGTGACCGGGTTCGATGATTCCCGCATGCACGGGGCCGACGCCGATCTGGTGCAGGCTTTCGCCCTCGGCGCTCAGGAAGGGATAGGCCGTCGGCTGTGCTGGTGGATCCCCGCGTGCGCCGGCATGCGCCGCCGCGGCGCCGCGCGGCGCGATCCACCGGCCATGGTCGAGCCAGGGCCGAAGGTCGCCGAGCCCCTGCGGCGTGAGCGCCCAGAGATCGCGGATGGCACGCTCCAGGCGAATCGCGGGCGGATGCAGTTGCCCCACCGAGGGAAACGATCCGTCTTCGCACGTGACACTCAGCACGGCGAATTCGCCGCCTTGCGCCAGGGCCATGTGAACTTGCTGCGCGTCGGCCCAAAGCCCGAGCAAATCACAATCCCCGGCGCACAGCGAAGCGATCGCTTCGCCCCAAGCCTCGCGGCTCACGAGCGCGCGCGGCCAGGGGAGATGGGGACTGGCGACTGTGCCCGCCCGCACGACATCGCGCAGCCGCGTCGGAACCGATGTCGTGGTGTCCATGCAGCCCTAGCGCAGCAGGCTCGCGACGTTTTGAAACCAGGCGACCAAGGGGCCGGGCAGGTAGATTCCTGCGGCCAGCACCAGCGCCAGGTGAGTGAACATCGGCACGAATGAAGCCCGTGCGGGAGCGTCGCTGCCGTGGGCCGCGCCGAAGGCCAGGGCGTTCAGGTGACCGAGCAGGGCGCCCAAGGCGATCAGCAGTCCCAGCCCCATGACCACGGCAAGAACGGGCGCGCGCGCGAAGGTGGAGCTCAGGATCAGGAACTCGCTCATGAACAGTCCCATGGGCGGCAGGCCGGCGATCGTGACCACACCGGCCACCAAGCCCCATCCCAGGACGGGGTGGGAGACGGTGAGGCCCCGAATCTCGGCCATCTTCTGCGTCCCCTTGACTTGCGCAATATGTCCGACGGCGAAGAATATGGCCGACTTGGTCAGCGAGTGCATGACCATGTGCAGCAAGGCAGCGAAGTTCGCCAGCGGCCCGCCCATGCCGAAGGCAAAGCTGATGATGCCCATGTGCTCGATCGAGGAGTAGGCGAACATGCGCTTGATGTCGTGGCGGCGGTACAGCATGAAGGACGCGAACACGACGGAAACCAGGCCGAGCGTGACCATCAAGGGTCCCGGCGCAAGCGCGCCCTCGTTGGCCGACATGAGCATCTTGAAGCGCAGCACGGCGAACAGGGCGACGTTCAGGAGCAATCCCGACAGCACGGCTGAAATGGGCGTCGGGCCCTCGGCGTGCGCATCGGGCAGCCAGGCGTGCAGGGGCGCGAGACCGACCTTGGTGCCGTAGCCCAGCAGGATGAAGACGAAGGCCAGATTGAGCAAGGCCGGATCGAATGCGGAGGCGCGTTGCACCAGGATGCTCCACGCCATCGCCTCCAGGCCCTCGCCGAGGACTGAACTGGAGGCGAGATAGACGAGGATGGTACCGAACAGCGCCAGCGCGATCCCGACACTGCCCAGGATGAAATACTTCCAGGCCGCCTCGAGGGCTTCGTGGGTGCGATAGATCCCCACCATCAGGACCGTGGTGAGCGTCGCCAGTTCGACGGCGACCCACATCAGGCCGACATTGTTGGACAGCAAGGCCAGGTTCATGGCGAACATGAGGGTCTGGTACATGGCGTGGTAGAAGCGCAGGTAGGCCGGGCTGAGGCGGCCCGTCTCGAGCTCGTGCGCGATATAGGTCGCGCTGAAAACGCTCGTGGTGAAGCCCACGAATGTGGTCAGGACGATGAACACCACATTCACGTCATCGACGATCAGAAACATGCCCGGCTCGGGCCGCACGAAGAAAAGCGCCGTCGCGCACAGCAATGTCAGCAGGGTGGCCAGGGCGTTCAAACGCGCCGTCGTTCTATCGTCAGGCAGCAATGCCAGCAGGGCCGCACTCAGCGCCGGCACGATCAGGATGGCGTTGACGACGAATGCGCCGAGATCGATCACTGCGGCACCCCGGGGCTCACGGCCGCTCCCCGCGAAAACGATCGAGCGCGATGATGTCGACGCTGTCGAAGCGTTCACGAATCCGAAACAGGAAGATGCCGATCACGATCAGGGCGACCAGAATCGAAAACGCGACGCTGATCTCCACCACGAGGGGCATGCCCTTGGCACCGGTCGCGGCCAGAATGAGGCCGTTCTCGATCGACATGAAGCCGATCACCTGGCCCACCGCATTGCGCCGCGACACCATCATCAGCAGGCCCAGCAGAATGACGGAAAGCGCGAAGGCGAGGTCTTCGCGCACGAGGGTGCCCTCAGCGGCGGTGATCGGCAGCATGACCAGGATGGCCAGGGCCACCAAGGCGATTCCGCCCATCATGATCTGGCCGATGCCCACCACGGTCTCGATGGTGCGGTGGATGCCCAGGCGCACGATGATGCGGTGCAGGACGACCGGGATGATGAGGGCCTTGACCACGAGCGCAATCGCCGCGGTGATGTACAGATGGGGTGCGTCCTGAATATGGGCTTGCCAGGCGACCGACAGCGACACCACGAGGGCGTGCAGGGCGAAGACGTTGATCAGGCTGAACATGCGGTCCTGGTAGAGCAGCATGAAACTGACGAGCACGAGGCCGCCGGCAAACATGTGGGCGATGTCCAGGGCGAGGGCGTTCATGGCGGGGCCGGTCATCCGCCTCGCGAAACGAAGAGCAGCAATGCCGCGAGCAGGCCCAGCATGAGGGAAGCGCCCAGGAAATCGGAGACGCGAAAGACGCGCATCTTGGCGACCACGGTTTCGAAAACCGCCAGCAGGAAGCCGCCGACCGCGAGCTTGGCCACATACACGAGCAAACCCAGGGCGTGGGCCGCGACGCCCTGCCCGGCAACCGCCTCGCCCCAGGGCACGAACAGGCACAGGATGAGGGACAGGTAGAGCAGCAGCTTCAAGGAAGCGGCAGCCTCGATGACCGCGAGATGGCGCCCGGAGTATTCGAGGATCATGGCTTCGTGCACCATCGTGAGTTCGAGGTGCGTCGCGGGATTGTCGATGGGAATTCGCGCGTTTTCGGCGATCGCCACCATGATCAGCCCGACCAGGGCCAGCGCAAGGGACACGCGCAATCCCACCTCGCTGCCTTGCATATAGGTGGAAACGGTCGAGAGCTGGGTCGAGCCCGCGAGCAGCGAAAGCGTGAACGCCACCATCAGCATCGCCGGCTCGGCCAGCGAGGCGATCATCATTTCCCGGCTCGACCCGATGCCGCCGAAGCTCGTGCCGACGTCCAGACCGGCCAGGGCCAGCATGAATCGCGCGCTGCCCAGGAGGGCGACGATGGCGATCAAGTCCACCGCCGGGCTCAGCACCAGGCCGGTCGCGAAAGTCGGCACGAGCGCGGCGGCGACCCAGGTCGTGGCGAAGATCACATAGGGCGCGGCGCGAAACAGCCAAGAGGCGTTGTCGGCGAGCACGACCTCCTTGCGCAACAGCTTGAGCAGGTCGCGATAGGGTTGCATGATCTGCGCGCCCTCGCGGCGCAGCAGTCGCGCCTTGAGCTTGCGCACATAGCCGGTGAGAAGCGGTGCCAGCAACAGCACCAGCAACAACTGGCCGAGCTGAACCAGGGCGTCCAGCACTACTGCCATAGCGCCAGCACCAGGAGCAGGGCCACCAGGGCAGCGAAGACCAGGGTCAGGTAGCCGCGCAGCGTCAGGAACTGCACCCGGTTCAGCCCGGTGGCGAGGGCGCCGACCAGCCAGGTGAGCGGCGCGTAGAGGGCGTCCCAGACGCGGTCGCGCAGATGGACCTGGAAGCGCGCCGCACGCGCGTCGCCGGGCAGGGGCATATGGACCTCTTCGCGGGCGCCGAACACCAGGCTTGCGAAGACGCGCCGAATCGGCTGCGCAAAACTGCCGGCGCTGTACTGGGTGGCAGGGCTCGCATCCGGTGCTCCGCAGTCCCACGCCGCCGAGCGGCGAACCGCGTGCGACGCCCAGCGATGAATCGAAACCGCTGCAAGCACTGCGGCAGCGGCGATGAGGACGAACAACACGAGGCCGTTGTAAGAGCTTCGGCCCTGCGCGATCGGGACGATCGTGAGCCACTCGAGCGCGGCCTGTTGCGGCACCTGCCAGGACACGGCCAACTGCACGACCGGAGCGAGAGCGTCGATGAAATAAGCCGGCAGGATTCCCGCAGCGAGGCACAGCGAGGCCAGGAGGAACATGGTGGTCAGCGTCAGGGCATCCGTTTCCCTGGCGTGGCCCGCGGCAGCGCTTCTGGGCCGGCCGAGGAAGGTGATGCCGAATGCCTTGACGAAGCAGGCGGCAGCCAGCGCAGCCGACAGCGCCAGGGCGGCGCCCACCGCGGGGACCAGGAACTTGAGGACCCACTGCGGCAATTCGGGGCTCAACAGAATCGCCTGGAAGGTGAGCCATTCCGAGACAAAGCCGTTGAAGGGAGGAAGGGCCGAGATGGCGGCCGATCCGATGAGGAAGGCGAAGGCGGTGAAGGGCATGACATGGATGAGCCCGCCCAGGCGTTCCATGTCGCGGTGGCCGGTGGCGCGCAGCACTGCCCCGGCGCCGAAGAAGAGCAGGCTCTTGAACACCGAATGATTGAAGACGTGAAGCAGGGCCGCGGTCATCGCCAGCGCGGCGGGCCCGGCCATGAGATTGCCATGAAAAGCCAGCGCCAGACCCAGGCCGATGAAGATGATTCCGATGTTCTCGACCGTGTGATAGGCGAGCAAGCGTTTGAGATCGTGCTCCATCAGGGCGTGCAGCACGCCCAGCACGGCGCTGACGGCGCCCAGCAGCAGGACCACGGCGCCCCACCACCAGTCGGGCGGGCCGAGCAGGTCGAACACGATCCGCACGAAGCCGTACACCGCGACCTTGGTCATCACGCCGCTCATCAGCGCGGACACGTGGCTCGGCGCGGCCGGATGGGCCAGCGGCAGCCAGACGTGCATCGGCACCAGGCCGGCCTTGGAGCCGGCGCCGATCAAGCTCAGCGCCAGAACTGCCGCGGCCACATTGGGGCTGGGGCCGGCCTGGCGCATCGTGTCGAAGGCATAAGCGCCCTCAGGACCGGCCAGCAATCCGAAACCGAGCAGCAGGCAAAGCGTACCGAGGCTGGCCATCACCAGATAGATATATCCCGCTCTTGCATTGCCGCGTTGGCGGTGGTGCGCCATGACGAGCGCCCACGACGTGAGCGACATGAACTCCCAGGTCAGCAAGAAGGTGAACGCGTCGTCGGCGAGGACGACCAGGTTCATGCCGGCCAGGAATGCCGGGAAGAAAGGCAGCACGCGCGCCGGTTCGGGCTCGGCGCGTGCATTGCCCAGGCCGTAGAGGCTGGCCGTGGCGCCGCCCAGATTGACGACCGTGAGGAACGCTGCCGAGAGCGGGTCGAGCCGGAAATGCGAACCCAGCCAAGGCAAACCGATGGGCAAGTGCAGCGATTGGGCCGATCCCGGCTCGGCCACGAGAACCCATCCCGCCAGTCCCAAGGCGGCCGTCGAGGCCAGCAGGGCGACGCTGTACACGAGCGTGGCCGTCGTCGCCCGGCGCGCACCGGCGATCGCCAGGGCGGCGCATGCCAGGAGTGTCGCGACGCACCACAGCAAACCCTCGAGCGCCATGGCAGGGTCCGCCTCGCCCCTAGCGCACCCGCATCCCCGGCTCCGCCCCCGGCCAGGGCTCCAGGACATACAGCCCCGGATGCGCCTTCGAATCGGCGTGCGACGCGGCCAGCACCATGCCTTCGCTGAGGCCGAACTTCATCTTGCGCGGCGCGAGGTTGGCAACCATCACGGTGAACTTGCCGACCAACTGGTCAGGCCGGTACGCTGCACTGATGCCGCTGAAGACGTTGCGCATGCGTCCTTCGCCGACATCCAAAGTCAGGCGCAGCAGCTTGTCCGAGCCTTCCACGGCTTCGCAGTCGACGATTCTGGCGATGCGCAAATCGATCTTGGCGAAGTCGTCGATCTTGATCTCGGGGGCCAGGGGTTCGACGGTGGGTGCGGCGGGGCCGTCCGGCGGCGCATCGAACAGGGCCTGGACCTGAGCCGCATCGACGCGCTGCATCAAGTGTCTGTACTCGCCGATGGTGTGCGCACCCAGGGCGCGCGAAGCGTCGGCGAATTCGAGCGCCGGCACGCGCAGGAAGGCTTCCACCTGCGCAGCCAGCTCGGGCAAGACGGGCTTCAAGTAGATCGTCAACATGCGAAACGCTTCGATGCACACCGAACACACGTCGTGCAGCACGGCGCTCTTGTCGGCATGTTTGGCCAGGTCCCAGGGTTTGTTCTGATCGACGTATTCGTTGACGCGGTCGGCGAGCAGCATGACTTCGCGCAAGGCTTTGCCGAATTCGCGCTCCTCGTACAGGCGCTGCACTTCGTCGCGATTCGCGCGAAGGCCGTCGAGCAGGCTGCGGCCTTCGACACCGAGGTCGGCCGACAACGCTCCGCCGAAACGTTTGCTCAGGAAGCCCGCGGCGCGGCTCGCGATGTTGACGTACTTGCCCACCAGGTCGGCATTGACGCGGGCGACGAAGTCCTGCGGGTTGAACTCGATGTCTTCGACTCGCGAATTCAGTTTCGCCGCGATGTAGTAGCGCAGCCACTGCGCGTTCAAGCCCAGCTCGAGATAACGCAGCGGCGAGATGCCGGTGCCGCGGCTCTTGCTCATCTTGTCGCCGCCCACCGTGATGAAGCCGTGCACGAAGATGTGGTCCGGCGTCTTGCGCCCGCTGAAATGCAGCATCGCCGGCCAGAACAAGGTGTGGAAGGTGACGATGTCCTTGCCGATGAAGTGCACCTGTTCGAGCTGCGGGTCGTCGAGGTAGGTCTCCATGTCGGCGCCGCGCCGCTCCAACAAGTTCTTCAGCGAAGCGAGGTAGCCGATCGGCGCGTCGAGCCAGACGTAGAAGTACTTGCCGGGCGCGTCGGGAATTTCGATGCCGAAATAAGGCGCGTCGCGGCTGATGTCCCAGTCGGCCAGGCCGCCGCTGGCATTGCCGGTGCCGTCGTCGACCTTGACGAACCATTCCTTGACCTTGTTCGCCACTTCGCTTTGCAGCTTACCGTCTTGCGTCCAGCGCTCCAGGAACTCGACGCAGCGCGGATCGGACAACTTGAAGAAGTAGTGCTCGCTGCTCTTGAGCACCGGCGTGGCGCCCGACAAGGCCGAATAGGCGTTCTTCAATTCGGTCGGCGCGTACACCGCGCCGCAGACTTCGCAGTTGTCGCCGTACTGGTCGGGCGAACCGCACTTCGGGCATTCGCCCTTGATATAGCGATCGGGCAGGAACATGTTCTTCACGGGATCGAAGAACTGCTCGATGGTTTGGCTCGAAATCAGCTCGTTCTTGCGCAGCGCCCGATAGATGTCCTTGGCCAGGACGTGGTTCTCCGGTGCGTCGGTGGAGTGCCAGTTGTCGAAGCCGATGTGAAAGCCATCCAGGTACTGGCGGCGCCCCGCGGCGATCTGGGCGATGAACTGCTGCGGCGTCTGGCCGGCGCTCTCCGCCGCGATCATGATCGGCGCGCCGTGCGCGTCGTCGGCGCAGACGAAATTGACTTCGTGGCCTAACATGCGCTGGAAGCGTACCCAGATGTCGGCCTGGATGTACTCCATCATGTGGCCGATGTGGAACGCCGCGTTTGCATAGGGCAGGGCCGTGGTGACGAAGAGCTTGCGGGTCATGGTGGCGGGCCCCTGCGCGGGCTGTGCATTGCTGAAGAGTCGTCGATTCTAGGTTCCCGCTTTTGATCGATCGGCGGGCGCTGCAGTGGGGCCACTGGGGTCATTGCCCCTGAGCTAGACTGCACGGCGCTTCGCACCAGCGCCTGAACGTCTCCTGTCGTGCCGCCCGGGCCGATCCTGCCACCGACCCTTTCAATCCCCATGCCGATCGCCGAATCCAGCTTGCTCGACGCTTTGAAAACCGTGGTGGACGCCAACACCGGCAAAGATTTCGTCACGACCAAACAGTTGAAGAACCTGCGCGTCGAAGGCGGCGACGTCGCTTTCGACGTCGAACTCGGCTACCCCGCCAAGAGCCAGATCGCGCATCTGCGCAAGGCTCTGATCGCTGCGGCTCGCAGTGTCGCCGGTGTCGAGAACGTGAGCGCGAATCTGTCGAGCAGAATCGTCGCGCACGCCGTGCAGCGCGGCGTGCAGTTGCTGCCCAAGGTGAAGAACATCGTCGCCGTGGCTTCGGGCAAGGGCGGCGTGGGCAAGAGCACGACCGCCGTCAACCTGGCGCTGGCGCTGGCCGCGGAAGGCGCGGCGGTGGGGATTCTCGACGCCGACATCTATGGGCCCAGCCAACCGATGATGATGGGCATCGAGGGCCGGCCGGACAGCGCTGACGGCAAGACCATGGAGCCGATGGAAAACTACGGTGTCCAGGTCATGTCGATCGGCTTTCTCGTCGAGGCCGACAACCCGATGATCTGGCGCGGCCCGATGGCCACGCAGGCTTTGGAACAACTGCTGCGCCAGACCAACTGGAATGAACTCGACTACCTGATCGTCGACATGCCCCCGGGCACCGGCGACATCCAGCTCACGCTCTCCCAGCGCGTGCCGCTCACCGGCGCCGTGATCGTCACGACGCCGCAGGACATCGCCCTGCTCGACGCCAAGAAAGGCGTCAAGATGTTCGAGAAGGTCGGCGTGCCGATCCTGGGCGTGGTCGAAAACATGGCGGTTCATGTGTGCGAAAAGTGCGGCCATGTCGAACACATCTTCGGTGCCGACGGCGGCAAGAACATGGCCGCTGAATACAACATCGACTACCTCGGCGCCTTGCCGCTGAACCTGTCGATCCGCGTGCAGGCCGACTCCGGCCGGCCCAGCGTGATCCACGATCCCGAGGGTGAGATCGCCCAGCTTTACAAGGCCGTGGCGCGGCAAGTGGCGGTGAAGATCGCGCAGCGCACCAGGGACTTTTCGTCGAAGTTTCCGACGATTTCGATTTCCAAGACGACGTGAGCGATACCGTCCGCCCGGCCATCGAAGTCGCCGTGGTGATGGAGCGAGAAGCGCAGCCCAATCGCTGGGAGGAGTGGCGCTTCCGTGTCGTCGACGTGGCGGCCGACGAGCCCGCATTCGGCACCGAGCCGCGCGTGCTGCGCGACGACGGCAAGTTGCGCCGCACCCTGTTCCCGGGGTTCAGGCTCGAGCTGTTCCGCGACGAGGCCCAGGGCTACTACCTGAACCTGAGTTCGGGCGCGCCGGTGTGGTTCGTGGTGTGGCGCATCGACGACGAAGACCCGTCGCGCGCCTGGGCTGAGTCGGTGAGCTTGTCGTACAACGAGGCCGGGCGCTGGCTCGACGCGCAGGAGCGCGTCGACAACGTGCCCCTGCCTGCGGATCATGCGGCCTGGTTGCAGGCGTTCACCGACGAACACTACCGGCCGGAGCCGAAAGAACGCAGACGGCCGGCGTCGTTCTTGCCGCCACGGGAGCGACGATGAAGAGCGACGGCGAGGGTTTTCTGTCGCGCTGGTCGCGCCGCAAGGCGCGGGGCGGGAATGCCGCGGACCCGGTGGCGCCGGCTGCTGCGACGTCTGCGCCCGCGACGCTTTCGAACCCGCCGCTGCAGGCCGAGCCTGGGGCGAATGC
>JBAQUQ010000332.1:0-1846 GCA_049297615.1 Burkholderiaceae bacterium | reverse complement strand
GCTGTGCGCCGGCGATGCGAGCGCCGCGCCCGACACGCCCGGCGCGAGCGCCGACACGGCGCAGTTCGTCTGCGGCGACCTGCGCAGCACCGCCTTCCCGAGCGTCGATGCGGTGGTGATTCTCGACGTGCTGCACTACATCCCGATCGACGAGCAGAACGCCGTGCTGGCGCGGGTGCGCGAATCCTTGCGCGACGGCGGGCGGCTGCTGCTGCGCGTGGGCGACGCAGCGCAGCGGCGCGGCTATCGCATCAGCCAGTGGGTCGACGCCCTCGTCACCTTCATGCGCGGGCATCGCGTCGCGCCGGTCTACGGATCGCCGCTGGCCGCGTGGATCACGCGCCTGAAAGCGCTCGGCTTCGAGGTGCAAGCCCAGCCGATGGGCCAAGGCACGCCGTTTGCGAATGTGCTCCTGGTGGCCTCCCTGGCATGTGCGAACGGGGCCGGACGGGCCTTGCAAGGCCCAACCCTCCCGGAGGGTCGATCGCCGTACTCGGCGAGCGGGGTGCCCCATTGAAACCCTTGGCCATTTCCAGCTTCACACTGAGCACGGCGCTCGGCCATGGCAAGCAAGCCTGCCTCGCTGCGCTGCTCGAACAGCGCAGCGGTTTGACCACGGCGCGCTTTCTCGACGCCGATCTGCCCACCTGGCTGGGCATCGTCCCCGGCGTCGACGACGTCCACGTGCCCGCAGACCTGGCGCAGTTCGAGTGCCGCAACAACCGGCTCGCCTGGCTCGCTCTGCAACAAGACGAATTGCAAGACGCCGTGCAAAGCGCGCGGGTGCGCTGGGGCGCGCCGCGCATCGCGGTGCTGCTGGGCACCAGCACCTCGGGTCTGCTGCAGGCCGAACTCGCTTATCGGCGCCGCGCCTCAGATGGCGCCCTGCCCCGGGACTTTCACTATGCAAGGACGCTCAACACCTGGTCGGTCGCCGCCTTCGTCGCCGCCGCGCTGCGCCTGGAGGGGCCGAGCTGGGTGGTCTCGACGGCGTGTTCGTCGAGCGCCAAGGTGTTCGCCAGCGCGGCGCGCCTGATCGCGGCGGGCCTGGTCGACGCCGCCCTCGTCGGCGGCGTGGACAGCCTGTGCCTGACGACCCTGTACGGCTTCAATTCGCTGGAATTGCTTTCGAGCGACATCTGCCGCCCCTGGGATGCGCGGCGCCGCGGCCTGTCGCTGGGCGAAGGCGCGGCGTTTGCACTGCTCGAACGCGGCGTGGAACACGATGGCGCTGCCGCCCAAGGCTGGCTGCTCGGCACGGGCGAAAGCAGCGACGGCTACCACATGAGCTCGCCCCATCCGCAGGGGCTGGGCGCCGTGCAAGCCATGCGCGCGGCGCTGCAGGACGCCGCGCTCGCGCCGCAGGCCATCGACTACATCAACCTGCACGGCACGGCCACGCCGAACAACGACTCGGCCGAAGACCGCGCCGTGGTCAGCGTCTTCGGCTCGGCGACGCCCTGCAGTTCGACCAAGGGCGCGACCGGCCACACGCTCGGTGCGGCCGGCGCGGTGGAGGCAGGCATCGCCCTGTTGGCGCTGCAACACGGCCTGATGCCGGCAGGCTTGAACGTGCAGGTGCCGGATCCGACCCTGCAATCGAACTACCTGCGCGAAAACCGCCACGCTGCGATCCGAACCGTGCTGAGCAATTCCTTCGGCTTCGGCGGGACGAATGCGAGCCTGGTGTTGGGGGCGGCGCGATGACGAGCGTCGCCGTCCAGGGAATCGGCCTGCTCGGACCCGGCCTCGAATCCTGGGCGCAGGCCCTCGAGCTGCTTCGCGCGGGCCAGGGCCACTGCTTGGCTGAGACCCGGCTACCGGCACCGCAGCGCCTGCCCAGCGC
>JBAQUQ010000331.1:0-25153 GCA_049297615.1 Burkholderiaceae bacterium | reverse complement strand
CCGAGATCTCGGGCAGCGCTTGCGCGGTGAGCGGTTTCATGACAAAGGGCCGCGCGAGGAAGTCGAACGCCAGCAGCGCCTCGAAGATGCCCGCCGTGACGGTGCGCGAATACAGGTCGCTCAGCTGTGCCGGGTCGAAGCCGGTTTCGGCGACCGGGAAGGCGTAACGCAGCACTTTCTGGCCGGCCGCCGGCGACTGCGCCACGGCAGGCGCCGTGGCCAGTGCAGCGGCAAGGGCCGCAAGCCACCCCAAGCTCCACGCCCGCAGCCGAACCTGCCCTATCGTCACGTTCGCTCCTTGTTGGCGCGCTCTTCTCGTTGTGCTGACCTGCGCGAGGCGCAAGTCTAGGTCCGTTGCCCCGACGCTGTGCCACTGCGATCAAAACGATTGGTGGCGCGCTGACGAGGCGATGAAGGTTGCAGTACGTGTCCCGCACACCCAATGCTTGCAACAATCAGTGGGACATTGCTATCTCATCCAATCGCCGAGTCCATGCCCCGGGGACGAATGGCAGGCGCGGGTGCTTGCAGATGGGCAGGCTCGGCCATCGGCATCGGCTCGTCCCTGAACGCGGCGATCTGCACCAGCATCGGCCTTCCGCCAGCCACGTGCCGTGCTGCGCGGCCGCCCAGTGCGGCCACCTTCGGCTGATCGCCCTCAAGCCGCACGGTCGAAAAGGGGCGTTTGAATCTCCCACTCCCTGCGCAGAGGATGTCGCCAAAGATGCCGGCCTCACCCACGCCCATGGCAGCGATCACGGCGATGCAGCCGGCAGGCATGTCTTCAATGGCGGCGCGCGTGGAAATCGGCGAGGCCCAGGATGCGGGCGTGGCCAGCTCCTCGCGCGCCGGCATGAAGCGCAGCGCGAAAGGGCGGCCGACCCGGCGCGGCTGGCCGGCTCGCAAGGGCTTGGTGCCAGGCAGCCGGACGTTGCGCAGACCCTTCCTCAGCAGGTTGGTGGTCAACGTGGCGGTGGTGACCTGCGACAGGATGGCGATGGCTGATGCGTTTAGTGGCGTGCGGCTCATCGCTGCCATTTGCTATTGGTTGAATTGCGCGACAGACACCCGCCAGCGCGCGGCCGTCGAAATGAAGTGGTGGTCGGCCGACATTCTCTCAAAACTGAACGACAGTGCTCTCTGGGTCACGATCATCGTAGGACCGGAAACCTCGCCCCGCCTTTCGCTTTCGTCGTATTGCCGCCGGCTGCACTTGGTCGCCTTCACGCTTGAGCGATAGGCTGACGCGATGCGGCTTCGCAAGGCTCAAAGAACGAAGGTCAGTCAAAGACGTGACGCATTGTCCGTAGACGAAAAGGCATCAACCGAATCGAATAGCCCGATGCCGAAATCCCTGATCCCGTTTGGCAAAACCATACGTCAACGGCGCATGGAGCTTGGGCTCTCGCAGGAAGTTCTTGCGGAGCGCTGTGGTTTTGATCGCACGTATATCAGCATGTTGGAGCGCGGTACTCGTAATCCGTCGCTGCTGAACCTGATCAAGCTGGCAAAGGGGCTGGGAACTTCGGTATCCCAACTAACCGAGGTCTTTGATGGCTCTAAATCCCGTCGATGAAGCACACGCATTGCAGATCCAGGCCGGGGTCCTTGGTCGTCATGCCGGACACGAATTTGAAGACCGCATCGCTATGCGGATCAACAAAGCACGGTATCCGATTGATGTTCCGACACAAGTTCTACCGAACGTGGCGGTCGGCGAACCAGCCGACTTGCTGCTGAAGCAAGTAGGCATCCATCGCAGTCTGCGAACCATATGTGCGGCACGCGCGATATCGACCGGCGCGCTTGCGACGTCAAGCGAAGGAAAGCGATGGCTGTCGATCAACGGCGTGAGCGTTTCCCGTTGCAAGAGCGACCTTGTGCTCAATCTCAGGTCACCCAATTCAGTCGTGGCCACCGTCGGTGTCTCCACAAAGCAATGCAACAACGCATCGCCGACGAATGCGCAGCTGTACTTCACGACTGCAAATGGATTTGCCAATCTCCTGCGACGCAACGGGCTGCAGGTATCTGAGCTGGCAGTGCACACGCTTCGCAGCTTTTGTGGTGAACCAGGACATAGGCCCATAGACAGTCCTGTCGCGATGGTCGGCCGACTTGTTGATCCAAGGCGGTATTTCTGGGAGGAACTTGATCCGCAGGGCCGCGCGGAGCTTGAAGCGTTGCTGTCCACTCATCAAGACGCCATCACCACGTTGCTTCTCCAGAAGGCCTACCTCGACGACCCATTCACGCCGGATTTCTTGCTTCACAAGACGAAACGAAGCCAGGTCTCAGATCAGACGGAAGTGGCCATCTATCCTATTGATAATTTGGTTAGTCTGTCAGGGCGCTATCAACGCTTTGTCACCCGACCCTACAGCGTGCGCAAGGGCAGCTACAAGGATCCTCCAGGAATCACACATCTGGCGCCTCGGTTCGGTATTGTTCAGATGCAGCGCGGTGGACAAAAGCAGCACCCGGAGCAACTGCAGTTCAACCTTGAGGCCGGTTACTTCTACCGGCTCTGAAGAAGGTCGCGTGCATGTCGTGCTAGAGAATGTGCGAGCAGCGGTGGCATGGCATTGCCAATGCCTGTTCTCATGTCGCCAAGACTTCCAACGAATCGGTATTGGTCGGGGAACGATTGAATACGGGCAGCTTCGCGAACAGTCAGTGCGCGAGTCGCAATCGGATGAACATTTCTGCACCCCGAGATCATCCCGAATGTTGTTTGAACAGTCGACGCAGGCTCCAGCCACACCTGGCGCTTGTACGTTGTGTTGTAGCCCGACGGTGGCCGCATGTTGGCATGCAGGTTGTCGTGGGCGCTCATCCCTTCCTCAACATCCCAGAGCCACTTCACGACATGATCTGGATGATGCACGGCTGCATGCAGAGGATCATCAGTTGCACCTCCCGACTCAATGTAGGGCAGGTCAGAGCACGCATCGGCGAAGGTTCGGCACGGCTGAATTGTGGAAAAGAGGTCAGTTGAGCCACCATGCGTTGCCGCCGGAATCGACGGGGAGATCCGAAGGTCGCTGCGCGTGGCCACAAACACGACTCGCTCGCGATGCTGCGGAACTCCATAGTCCTTTGCGTTCACTTCAAACGCATCAATGCGGTAGCCGTGGCGTCGGAACTCGCGGGCGATCAGGTCCTTGACGAATTCACCATTCGAGCTCTTCATCGAAGTTAGAAGGCGAACATTCTCCAGGAACGCAATCTTTGGGCGTAGAGCATCCACGAAGCGAAGATAGTGGCGGAAGAGTTCGTTGCGAGGGTCTTCAACATCCCTCTTGCCCGCAAGACTGAACCCTTGACACGGAGGCCCGCCAACGATCACGTCGACCTCTCCGATCCCATTTGCGATTTGCGTCAGCGCATCGTCGGAGACGCCGGTGATATCGCTGCCCAGCTCACTGGAGGTGGGGAAATTGGCACGGTAGATGCGCCGCAAGCTATCGCCGATTTCGACGTAGCCCTTGACTGCGAAGCCAGCCGCTGAAAATCCGAGGCTAAAGCCGCCGCATCCGGAGAACAGGCTCACTGCGCTCAATCCCGATTGCTTTTCGCCGGCATGCCACGCGGCCAGATCGGCCAGCAGCGACCGATAGATTACGTTCCCCTCAGTCGCGCGCGCACGCGCCATGCGCGAATGCACTAACGGCACTGTTGAGTACTGGTGCTTTTCGTAGCGTTTTGCGCGTCCAGTTAGCGCCTTGACTTCGGGTGTCCGGGTGAGTGCCGCCGCGACCATCGTCGCCAAGTTCATTGGCAGGTCGGACTTCCCCAGCTCATACGCCGAAAGCAAGTGCTGCGGCACACCCGTCAGCTCTGCAAATTTTGCTTGAGACAAGCCGAACTGTTGGCGATGCAATCGAACTTGCGCGCCAGAAATCTGAGTAAATGTCATGTGACGAATTGTCTACAAGTGATGGATAGAGTGTCAACTGGTCAATCCGATGTTTTCGAGAAATGCGCATCGATCGGAACGAACGGTTGCCGATAGGAGCGTCGTGAACCCCAACACGCAACGGCTTCACGGAATCTCGGGCGAGACTCGGCCTAAGAATCTGTCAGTCCGATTCTTGCGTTGACGTTTCATCTGACTGGGCTGGCTTCGTTGTCAAAGGGAAGGCGCGCTGGCTCGGGACACGCATGACCCTCGCCATCACTTCTGCGCCCGCAATCTCGTCGTATCGGCTCGAAATCTATTCCCGAAGGCATGTCCCGTGTCCGCGTTGCGGAAATGGCGTTTTGGTGTCGATCTTGAAGGGTGTCGCCCGGTTGGCTGTGGGCAGTACGAACCGTGCGCCCTTGCCATCGCGCCAAGTCTCGATTTCGTATTGGTCTGCGAAGCAAAGCATGCCGTGCCGGCCGACACCGTTTCGCCCATACGCGCGGCGACGCCAGCCTGGCCGCTCGGGGGGGAACTCGACGTTCTGCGATTGGTGTTTGAGACGGGTGTAGGACAGCATCATCCAGCGTCCCTTGAACTGCGCCGAGGTCATGCCATGCCCGTCGTCTTCTATAACCAAGGCGCCATCGAAAACCGAGGGAATCGTCATGTCGACGAGCGACGCCCATGCATCCCATGCGTTGGCTACTAACTCTGTCAACGCAACCTCGGCGTCATGGGCGATGCGCCCCAGCGTCTGCAAGAGGTAACCGTCCTCGAAGAGCGATCCGAAATCTGCGTTGACCACACCCTATTCGCACCCGCCACTTTGCTACCCCACTGGTCGTTCTGCCGCTTTCATGAGGGCTGGTATTTTATACAGTATGCCACCACGCTCGAGTCTTGGCAAGACCCGGGGGTCGCCCGGCTAGGGCGAGGGCGAAATGCGCTGAGCGTGCGCCTAGCGTCGCTTAGACTGCGCAGCGCCTTGATCGGCGCCACGCAATCGCCCTCGACCGAACTGCCCACCCCTCACCCAGCGCATGGCCGCCTACCTGATCCGGCGCCTCTGGCAAATGATCCCGACCCTGATCGGCGTCGTATTACTGGTGTTCTTCCTGTTCAAGTATTTCGGCGGCGACCCGGCGGAAATTCTCGGCGGTTTGAACGCCTCGCCCGAGCAGATCCAGGCGATCCGTGACCAGCTCGGCCTGAACCAGCCGGTGTGGGAACAGCTCGCGATCTTCTTCAAGCAGATCGTCACTTTCGAGTGGGGCAAGAGCTGGGCGACGAACGAGTCGGTGGCGAATCTGTTCATGACGCGCTTGCCCGCGACGCTGACCGTGATGGTGCCGATCCTGCTGCTCGACGTCTTGCTCGCGATTCCGTTCGCGATGGCTGTGGCCGCGGTGCGCGGCTCGCTGACGGATCGTGCGCTGATGGTCGTGACGACGGTGGCGCTGTCGATCTCGTTCCTCGTCTACGTGATCGTCGGCCAGTACCTGTTCGCATTCCAGTTCGGCTGGTTTCCGGTGCAAGGTTGGAGCGACAGCACGCTGACCAATTTGCTTGTCTATACGCCCCTGCCCGTGCTGCTGGCCGTGCTCGTCGGCCTGGCGCCGCAAATGCGCCTGTATCGCACGTTCTTCTTGGATGAGATTGGCCAGGACTATGTGCGCACCGCGCGGGCCAAGGGGATGAGCGAGCGCAGCATCTTGCTCAAACATGTGCTGCGCAATGCCTTGATTCCCATCCTCACGAATGTGGCGGTCGCGCTGCCGGGAATCTTCGTCGGCTCGTTTCTCATCGAAACCTTCTTCTCGATTCCGGGCCTGGGCCGCGAAGTGTTGCTCGCCGTGAACCGCAGCGACTACCCCGTGATTCAAGCGGTGACGATCTACATCGCGGTGATCACGATGTTCGTGAATCTGGCGACCGACGTGCTGTACAAGCTGGTCGACCCGCGTGTGGTGCTGAAGTGAGACTGGCATGAGCGCGGTGCTGACTGCGCCGACGGGGCCGGCATCGGGCGGCGGCGTGTGGAGCGCCGCCTGGCGGCGGTTTCGATCCGACCGGGTCGGCCTGGTCTGCCTGGCCATCGTCGCCGCCTTCCTGTTCCTGGTGCTGGCCTCGGCCCTTGGCCTGGTGGCGCGCGGCTGGCAGCAGGAAGTGGGCGTACCCAATGCGCCGCCGCACTTCGTCGGCCCGGCGCCGCCGGCCGAGCTCAGCGGCATCGCGCAACCCAAGGGCCCGAACGTCGACATCTCGGCGGTCGACCCGCTCGCACCGCGCTACAAAGAATGGGACGAGCGCGCCGCCCAACTCAAGACGGTCGAGACGATCAAGAGCGACACCCTGCCCTTCGGCGGTGATCGGCTCGGCCGCGACGTGCTTTCCAAAGCCGTGAAGGGCGCTGAGATCTCGATCATGGTCGGCGCACTCGCGGCCTTGGTCGCAACCCTGATCGGCACCTTGCTCGGGGCCCTGGGCGGCTTCTTCGGCGGCAGAGCCGGCGACTTGCTCGAGTGGGTCTACAACGTCTTCACGTCGATCCCCGGGATCCTGCTCATTTTTACTTTCGCGGCTCTGCTGAACCGCGCCGACGCCATCATCCCCAGGGGCGTGTGGAGCATCGTCATCATCCTGGGCCTGACCGGCTGGACCGGCATTTACCGACTCGTGCGAGCCGAATTCATGAAACACGCGGTGCGCGAATACGTGCGCGCGGCCGAGGCCATCGGCGCGAGCACGTTCTCGCGCATGTTCCGCCACATCCTGCCCAATGTCAGCCATGTCGCCCTGGTGCAGCTGTCGATCCACGCGGTGGGCTTCATCAAGGCCGAAGTGATCCTGTCCTACCTGGGTTTGGGCGTGGCCGTCGACCAGGTGAGCTGGGGCACGATGCTCTCCGAGGCGCAAAGCGAACTGATCCTCGGCCATTGGTGGCAGCTCGCCGCGGCGACGGCGTTCATGGCGGTGTTCGTGACGGCGTTTTCGCTGTTCACCGACGCGCTTCGCGACGCGCTCGACCCCAAGCTGCGCGGGCTGGAATAGGGCGCGACTGGCGATGCTGCTCACGATCAAGGACTTGCGTGTGGACTTCCGGCTCGGCAAGACGGGCGGCGTGATGCAGCGCGTGCAAGCGGTCGGCCGCGGCCTTGGCGACAGCGCGCGCGGCGTCAGCTTCGATCTGCCCGAGAACAGCACGCTCGCCCTGGTGGGCGAATCGGGTTCGGGCAAGAGCGTGACAGCGATGGCGATCCTCAACCTGTTGCCCGACAACGCCGAGCGCCAGGGGGCGATCAGCTTCCAGGGACGCGACCTGCTGGCCTGTAGCGTTGCCGAGTTGCAGCGCCTGCGCGGCAAAGAAATCGCCTGCGTATTCCAGGATCCGTTGACCTCATTGAACCCGGTGTTCAGCGTCGGCGAGCAGATCTGCGAGGCGCTCATGAAACACCTGGCCTTGAGTCGTCGCGCCGCGCTGGAGAGGGCGGAAAGCCTGCTTGTCGAGGTCGGTCTGCCCGAGCCGAAACGGCGCCTCGGCGCGTACCCGCATGAACTGTCGGGCGGACAGCAACAGCGCGTCATGATCGCCATCGCCATCGCCTGCGAACCAAAGCTGTTGATTGCAGATGAACCGACGACGGCGCTCGACGTGACGATCCAGCGCCAGATCATGGAGCTGCTGGCCGCGCTCAAACAAAAACACCGCATGAGCATGCTCTTCATCAGCCACGACCTGGGCGTGGTCGGCGAGATTGCCGACCATGTGGTGGTGATGCGCGAAGGCACGGTGCGCGAGCAGGGCCCGGTCGCGCAGATCTTCAGCGCCCCGCAGGACGCCTACACGTTGGCCCTGCTCGCCTGTCGGCCGACGCTCGCACAGCGCAGCGCGCGCCTGATGGTGATCGACGAACACATGGACGGCGCAAGCGCGGCTGCGCCGGCGGCGGCGAAGAACGCGAACGCGCCCGTCATCATCGAGGCGACCGGCCTGAGCAAGAGCTTCTGGCTGCGCAGCGGCATCTTCGGCCGCAAGGAATTCAAGGCGGTGCGCGGTGCGAGTTTCACGCTCAAGCGCGGCCACACGCTGGGAATCGTCGGCGAATCGGGGTCCGGCAAGACGACGCTCGGCCTGGCCCTGCTGCGACTGCATGAAGTGGGCGGCGGGCCGCAACAGGGCCGCGCCATGTTCGACGGCCGCGACCTGCTCGCCTTGAACAAGGCCGACATGCTGGCGGTGCGCAAGCGCCTGCAGGTCGTATTCCAGAACCCCTATGCGTCGCTGAACCCGCGTTTCACCGTGGTCCAGACCCTGGTCGAGCCGATGCAGATCCACGCCATCGGCACGAGCACGGCGGACCGCGAGGCGCGCGCGCGAGCCCTGCTTGTCAAAGTCGGATTGAGCGAGAGTGCCCTGCACCAGTACCCGCACGAATTTTCCGGCGGCCAGCGCCAGCGCATCGCCATCGCGCGCTGCCTGAGCCTGAATCCCGAAGTGCTGGTGCTCGACGAAGCGGTGAGCGCGCTCGATGTCTCGGTGCAGGCGCAGGTGCTGAACCTGCTCAAGGATTTGCAGGACGAACTCGGCCTGTCCTACATCTTCATCAGCCACGACCTCGCCGTGGTGCGCTTCATGGCCGACGACGTGCTCGTCATGAAAGACGGCGAAGTGATCGAGCACGCCAGCGTCACGCAAATCCTCGACGCGCCGCGTGAGGAGTACACCAAGCGCTTGCTGGCGGCGGTGCCGCGGGGGCATCGGGCGGTGGTTTGAGGCTCGGGCGCGGATTGGTTGCGAGGCTGATTCGGCTATCATTCCGAAAAGCTGTACGGATGTACATATGAGAGTAGCTGGGCTCTTTGCAGGAATCGGGGGTTTCGAGTTGGGCTTGCACAACGCAGGCCACGTAACCGAACTCCTATGCGACGTGATTCCTGCGGCACAGGCGGTGCTGACCACACGGTTTCCGAATGTCGAGTATTGCCACGACATCACGAAGCTGCGTGCACTGCCCCGTTCGGTGGACCTTATCTGCGCCGGCTTTCCTTGCCAGGATCTGAGCCAGGCAGGGCGAACCGCTGGCCTCGGCGGCGAGAGATCCGGCCTGATCGGGGAGGTTTTTCGCCTTCTCTCGCGCCGACGCGTTCCGACCGTCGTTGTCGAGAACGTTCCTTTCATGCTGCAGCTCGACGGTGGCAACGCGATGCGCTCCATCATCGACGAGTTCGAGCGGCGCCGCTATCGCTGGGCGTATCGCGTCGTGGACACGTTGGGCTTCGGCTTGCCGCAGCGCCGCCATCGTGTCTACCTTGTCGCCTCGCGCGAAATCGATCCGGCGCGAGTGCTGCTCTCGGACGAGAAACCGCTGGTACGTCCGCAAACGGCATTGGAGCACCTTGCTCACGGCTTCTATTGGACCGAGGGGTTGGGCGGCCTGGGCTGGGCGGTCGATGCGGTGCCGACGCTGAAGAACGGGAGCACGATCGGCATTCCGTCGCCGCCCGCCGTATTGCTTCCTGACGGGCGAGTGATCAAGCCGGGAATACGCGACGCGGAAGCGCTGCAGGGCTTCGCTCACGACTGGACCGCGGCAGCGGAGACCGTCGCTCGCCAGAGCGTGCGGTGGAGCCTGGTCGGAAGCGCCGTGAGCGTGCCGGTTGCGCAGTGGCTGGGATCGCGCCTGTCCGCTCCAGGCGACTACGAAACGTCGCGCGATCGCGAATTCCCGTCGGTGGCCAAGGCACCCAACGCAGCCCGCTTCGATGGCAAGCGCCGCTATGCCGTGCAAATCGGGCTCGACCCGCTGGGCATTCGCGCTGCGCCCCTGGCCGAGTTCCTGACCGACGTTGCCAATCAGCAGCCGCTGTCGCTGAAGGCGACGATCGGCTTTCTCAGCCGAACCAGGCGCGCGAAATTGCGTTTCGAGCCGGGCTTCATCGCCGCGATCGAAGCGCATGCCTCGCGCATGGACGCGGCGCGTCCCACGCAGAGGGGTAGACAGCTCGAGCTGCTGGCCGCCTGACTGCTGCCTATAGCCCGTTAAACCGGGTGGTGTACAGGTGAGCCAAGCGGTGCACGAAGCGGGCGTAGTCGAAATCGTCCGCCGGGGACGGCGCGGGCGGATGACGAGTGACATGAGTGATCGCCGAGCCGTCGTTACGGCAATCGACGACCACGACACCCATCGCATCGAAGCCGGTGTCATTGGGAGTCGAGCGCCGCTGAATATCGCGCAGTCCGGCAACGATCGTTTCCGCGTCTTCGGGCTGCCGATGCGCGGTGATGGTCGGAGCGTGGCGGCTCAAGTCGATCTTGTTCTTGTCAGGTGACACGAACGTCTTTGCCGCATTGACAAGCACCAATCCGGCAGCGATCGCCGATTCGTTATCGCCGTGGATTGTCTGATGGCTGGAGGTCAACTCGTCTTTCAGCCTGGGACGCGCCTTGAGAAATGCCGTCATCGCGGCCTTGGCCTCCACGGCCACCAGGACGGTGGCGACGCCGGCGATCGGCAAGCGCGGCAGCTGGGTGACGAGCCGGCGTTCTGTCGTGTTCAGTTTCAGGCCGTAGATTTGCGCAAGTCCGGCGAAATCGGTCGCTCCCTTGCTCCCGCCTCTCGATCCGCCCTTGATTTCGAGCGGTGCAGCCTTGCACAAGACAAGGTCGAGGTTTTTCTTCTTGCGGTTGCGAAAGTCGTGCATCTCATGATTGATGCCGAGACCGACCTTGCCATCGGCGATGTGCCTCTGCAGCAGCGGACACTTGTGCCAGCAAGTCCAGCGTCAAACCCCAACACGCGACTTTCGAGTGACGATCGCTCCGCGAGTGGTACTGCCAGGAGTTGCCGTACGCGAATGGCGTTGCGCTCCCGGTGGTTGGCACCGAAAGCGTTCGGGCGAGAATCCCTGGCCCGTGCATGGCGGTCGTCATTGATCGAGGAGCGCAGCGGCGATGGTTGACATCATGAGTCGGCAAGACCGCAGTCGGTTGATGAGTCGTGTCCGCCAGAGAGATACGAATCCGGAGATCGAGCTGCGCAAGCGCCTGCATGGGCTGGGCCTGCGTTATCGCTTGCATGTTAACGGCCTGCCCGGCCGGCCGGACCTCGTCTTCCCGAAGCACCGCACTGTCCTGTTCGTCCACGGCTGCTTTTGGCACGGGCATTCGTGCCGCGCCGGGCGCGCGCCGAGCACTAATCAAGCGTACTGGGCGGAAAAGCTCGCTGAAAACGCACGGCGAGACCGGCGCAATGCCAGCGCACTGCGGGCCCTGGGCTGGAGAGTCTTGACTGTCTGGGAGTGCAAGCTCAAGCGGCCTGGCGATGCCGAGAAGAGTATCGAGCGGGTCGCGCGAGAAATTGCGCAGGCCCGGCCGAGCGAGCCTTGAGGAAGCCTCTCACGAGCTTTCAGCGACGAATGTCGGCTGTGCGGCAGACGCAGGCAGTCGACCCGGTAAGCACCGGTGAGCGTCCTGCCGCGATTTGACGCCCCGGTCCTGTCGATGCGGCGATAGTGCGCACATCACTCGCCGCGCGACGCGTTTGCGACGACGGCACGGAGCTTGCGTCAGCCGCTGCGAGCGGCCCCGGCGGCGCTCCAAGCAACCCCCTGCACAGCCAACCCGAACCAGGACGCGCCGTCATGACACACAAACCTTCAGCCAAGGGAATTTCCACCAGGCGCAGCAATGGACCGAGCTGTCGCGGCGGCGTGTCGTCGCTGTTGCGCGTGGCGCGCCCGGGCGCCCTGCAAACGCCCAGGGCGCGGCGCCTGCCGAACTGGGTGCAGCGCGCCGCAGCGTATTTCGGGGCCAGCGTGCCACAGGCTCAAACCAGCTTCGGCGTCAGCGAATACGGGGTCGGCTCCACCGGCTGAAAGGGTTCGACGGCACGCGCTGTTTCAGAACATCGTATTGCCGTTCGCGCGGTCGGCGCTGGGCGGCACTTGCTGCAACACGTCCCAGTGTTCGACGATGCGGCCGTCGGCGTCGAGGCGAAAGATATCGATGCCGGCCCAATGGCGATCGCGTTCGCGGTCGCTCGGCCACTCCTGGTGGCAATGCAGGATCACATGCTCGCCCTCGGCGAATACGCGCTTGAAGTGCACATGTTTGCCCGGGTACTGCTCGGCCATCTTCTCGAAGTAGGCGATGAAGGCGCCTTTGCCGTCGGCTACCTTGGGATTGTGCTGAACGTACATCGCGCCGACAAAGCGGCGCACCGCTTCGGCGGGCTTGCACTGATTGAACATCAGGTCGTAGAAAGCGAGCACGTTCTTTTTGTTGCGCTCGAGCGTGTCGTTCATGGGTGTTCCTCGATGCACGTTGACGCGGCAAGCCGGTCCAGGCTTTGCACCGTCTGCAGGCAGGCGCGCGCCGCCTCGCGGCCCTTCACGACGAAATGTTCGCTGAAAAAGCGCCGGTGCTCGTCGTGCTCGTGAAAATTCTTTGGCGTGAGCACGGCCGAGATCACCGGCACGCGGGTGTCGAGCTGCACGCGCATCAGGCCCGAGATCACGGCATCGGCGACGAATTCGTGGCGGTAGATGCCGCCGTCGACGACGAAGGCGCAGGCCACGATCGCGGCGTAGCGCCCGCTGCGCGCGAGCGCGAGCGCGTGCAGCGGGATCTCGAACGCGCCTGCGACTTCGAAAACATCCACGCTGTGCGGCCGAATTGCGATGTGTTCGATCTCGGCGAGGAAACTGTCGCAGGCGCGCTGCACGATATCGGCGTGCCACTGCGCGCGAATCAATGCAAATCGCCGGGGCGCCGGCCCGGCATGCGGCGTGCCGCCTGGGGCAAGGGTGGGAGAACAGCTGGTAGAAGCAGGTGCAGAAGCTGGAAGCTGATTCATGGTGTTCCTTCGACGAAGAGTTGCCAGAATCAGGGCGCACGCGCCCAAGCTGCCGCAGCCATTGCCGGCTTGGACAGCAGGGACGACGCGCTCTCTTTCATCCGGACTGTGACCGTCGGCTTCGGGTTGACACCGAATCTGCTGACCCCGGACTGCACGAGGCAAACCGGGCGCTCGCGGGCTTGTGCAGCCGCGTCACCGCGCCGCCATCACCGCCGGTGGGGAATTTCGCCCCGCCCTGAGAACGCTGCCGCGAGTTTGCAACCCGCGGCGCGGTGATGATAGTCCGCCCCGGGTCCGGTCGCGCTCATGTTCACTCGGTCAGCATGGGATGACGCCGGATGGAATGGATTGCGCCGAACCGGAGGCGCATCGCCTCGGCAGGCTTGCATCGGTTGACGTGGTGACCGTTGGTCACTATAATGACCGTCAGTCGATGAAAATCAGCAGACCCATCCCATGAGCGTCCAAGACAGGAAATCACGCGAATTCGAGCGCCGAGGCCAGGAGATCCTGGATGCTGCGCTGCGCCTGTTCAAGTCCGACGCCTGGGAGGATGTCACCGTCGAGCAGATCGCCCAGCAGGCCGAAATCGGCAAGGGAACGATCTACAAACATTTCGCGAGCAAGGACGAAATCTACGCTCGCCTCGCGATCGATTTCCAGCACCGTACCCTGGCCCGCTTGAACGAGGTCGAGCCGGCTTTGCCGGTGACCGAACGCTTCAGGCGCTACCTGCAATGCGCCTGGAAGTTGCACCTGTCCAGCAAGGAACTGCACCGCGTGTTTCTTTATTGCAGCCGCTCCGAGTTCCGCGCCGGCCTGCCGGCTGCCGTGCTCGAGGATCTGCAACGCGTCGACCAGGAGGTCTCGCTGCCGCTGGAGTCATTGCTCGCCGAAGGTATCGAGCAAGGCGTCTTCCCGCGCAAGCCGGTGGCGCATCTGCTATTCGGAGCCCGCGCGGCATTCTGGGGCGCGATCCAGATGATCTGGAGCGGTTACCTCGGTGAGATCGATCGGGGCGAATACCTCGAGGAACTCACCAACTTCGTGCTCGCGGGCCTGGTCTACCAGGACCGGCGCATCGCCGCCGAGACGCCGCGGATCGTGGTAAGCCATTGACGCAATCTTTTTTTGGCCTCATGTGACCGCCGGTCGCATTTGGCTCCAACAGTATTTAACGGAGAACCAGGACATGAGCAATCAGATCCACACACCCGCACCGGCCAACACCGGAACGGCTCGAACAAGGCGTCGTCGCATCGCATTCGTCGGCGTGGCCGTGCTATTGAGCTTGGGCGCAGCAGCGTCGACCGTCTGGGTCCGCAACGCCGACCCAGCGCGCACCGCTTCCGCGCCGACCGCGAAGGCGCCAGCGCCGGCGCTCGAATTGCTGCCCCGCGACACGGCATTGGTCGCACTCGGCCGAATCAACCAGTCGATCGCGCTGACCGGAACGCTGCAGCCGCTGCATCGCATCGAAGTCAAGTCGCAGCTGCCCGGCCAGGTGGTATCGGTGACCGCGCGCGAGGGTGAACGCGTGCGCCGTGGCCAGGTGCTGGCCACGCTCGACGCTGCCGACCTGCAGGCGCGGCTGCGTGACCGGCTCGCCGTGCTCGACGGCGGCCAGGCCCAATTGGCATTGGCAACCCGAACGCGCGAGAACAACGCCGCCTTGCTCAAGCAGAACTTCATCTCGCAGGCGGCGTTCGACAACGCGCTGAGCGGCGACCGAACCGCCGAGGCCAGCGTCAGGTCGCTGCAGGCCCAGGTCGAGCAGGCGCGCAAGGCGCTTGCCGACGCGTTCGTGCGCTCGCCGATCGACGGCATCGTCGCCGAGCGGATTGCCGAGCCGGGCCTTTCGGTTCCGGTCAACGCGACGCTGATGAGCGTGCAGGACCTGTCGGAAATGGAACTCGAGGTGCTCGTTCCGACCAGCCAGATCCCGGCGGTACGGATCGGCCAGAGCGCGTCGTTCAGCATCGAAGGTTTCGGTACGCGCCGCTTCGAAGGCAAGGTCGAGCGCATCAGCCCGTCGGCCGCCGCGGGCTCGCGTTCGATCGCGGTCTATCTGCGCCTGACCAATCCGGGGCAGGAACTGCGTGGCGGTATGTTCGCGCAAGGGGCGATCGTCACGCAGCGCAGCGCGCAGGTGGTGGTCGTGCCCGCAGCGGCGCTGCGCGACGACGCAGGCTTGCCCTATGTGCTGCGCATTGGTGGCGACAGGCTCGTCGACCAACCTCTGCAACTCGGCGCACGCGACGCCGATACCGGCCTCGTCGAAGTGACTTTCGGGTTGCAAGCCGGCGACCGCGTGGTGATCTCGAGCGCGCCGAATCTGAAGGCCGGCCAGCCGGTGCAGATCGTCGCGCCGGTCGCCAAGAGCAGCGCTGCCCAGCCCAACCCGAAACAAGGATGAGGATCTCCATGAACGCACCGAACAAGAACCCCGCATCAGTCGCCGCGCGCGTGCCTGCGGCCGCAACACCAAGCCTGCTCGAAGCGGCGCGCCGCATCATCGCCATCACCGTTGCGCTCAGCGAGCGCGACTGACGAGGACCGCTCATGTGGTTCACCCGCGTCAGCATCGGCAACCCGGTGTTCGCCACCATGACGATGGTGGCCCTGCTCGTGCTAGGCGTCTTCTCGTACCAGCGCCTCAACGTCGACCAGTTTCCCGACGTCAGCTTTCCGATCGTCGTGGTCGCCACCGACTACCCGGGCGCGTCGCCGGAGACGGTCGAGGCCGACATTTCGCGCCCGATCGAGGAGGCGGTCAACACCGTCAGCGGCATCAAGACGGTGACGTCGCGCTCCTACGAGGGGCGCTCGCAGGTGATCGCCGAATTCGACCTCGTCACCGACCCTGCCGTCGCGGCGCAGGACGTGCGCGACAAGGTGGCACAGGTCAAGGTCGGTTTTCGTCCGGAGGTCAAGGAGCCGTGGATCTCGCGCTTCCGCCCCGACGACCAGCCCATCGTCTCGATCGGCGTGAGTTCGGGCGGCCGCAAGCTGAGTGAACTGACCGCGCTGGCCGACCAGGTGATCGTCAAGCGGCTCGAAACGGTGCGCGGCGTCGGCCAGGTTTCGGTGGTCGGCGGCGTTCAGCGCGAGATCAAGATCGTGCTCGACCCGCATCGCATGAAGTCGCTCGGCATCGGCGTCGACCAGGTGCTCGCCACGCTGGCGCGCGAGAACCAGGAGCTGCCCGCCGGCAGCATCGAGACCGAGCGCAGCGAAACCCTCGTCAAGGTGCGCGGCCGCATCAAGGAGCCGCGCGAATTCGGCCGCCTGATTGTCGCCACGCGCGGCGGCGCGCCGGTGCGCATCGAACAGTTCGCCGAAGTCCGCGACGGGGTGCAGGACGAATCGTCCGCCGCACTCGTCGACGGACGGCGCGCGCTGAGCATCGACATCGTCAAGGTGCAGGGCGCGAACACGATCGCCGTAGCCAACGGCGTGAATGCGACGGTCGCCGAACTGAAGGCGCGATTGCCTGCCGACGTCGCACTCGAGGTCGTGCGCGACAGCTCGGTCGGAATCCGCGCGTCGGTGAACGATGTCAAGCGCACCTTGCTCGAAGGCGCGGCGCTGACGATTCTGATCGTCTTCCTGTTCCTCAAATCGTGGCGCAGCACGGTGATCACCGGCCTCACATTGCCGATCGCCCTGGTCGGCACCTTCCTGGCCATGTACGCGATGGGCTTCACGCTCAACACGATGACCCTGATGGCGCTCTCGCTCAGCGTGGGCCTGCTGATCGACGACGCGATCGTCGTGCGCGAGAACATCGTGCGCCACCTGGCCATGGGCAAGAGCCATTTCCAGGCCGCGCTCGAGGGTACCGAGGAGATCGGCCTGGCGGTGATGGCGACCACCTTCACGATCGTCGCGGTGTTCATTCCGGTCGCGTTCATGGGCGGAATCATCGGCCGCTTCTTCCTGCAGTTCGGTGTCTCCGTCGCGGCGGCGGTGCTGCTGTCGCTGTTCGTCAGCTTCACGCTTGACCCGATGCTGTCGAGCCTCTGGCCCGACCCGCACCCCGCGCCGGGTGCGCGCAAGACCTTGCTGAACCGCGCCACCGGCCTCGTCGATAGTGTGATGGACGCGCTGCACCGCCTGTACGGCCGCGTGCTCGCCTGGGCTCTGCGCCGGCGCAAGATCGCGCTGACGGTCGCCCTGGCCTCGTTCCTCGGGAGCTTTGCGCTGGTGCCGTTGATCGGCTCGGAATTCGTTCCCGAGGCCGACCTCGGCGAGGCGCAGGTCAACATCAAGACACCGGTCGGCTCCTCGCTCGACTACACGCTGGCCAAGACGCGCCAGGCCGAAGCGGCGCTGCGCGAGTTCGCCGAGGTCGACGCCACCTACGCCACCGTCAACAGCGGCGCGGCGGTGGGCAAGAACAGCGCGCAGATCTACGTGCACCTGGTGCCGCGCAAGCAGCGCAAGCTCAGCCAAGGGGCCTTGCAGCAGCCGCTGCGCGAGCGGCTGGCGCGCATCGGCGGGATCGAGGTGTCGGTGGGCACGCCCGGCGGCATGGGCGGTGGCAAGCCGATCCAGGTCAGTCTGCTCGGCCCCGACATCGAACAACTGGGGCGCATCGCCGAAGAAGTGAAGCTCGAGATGGCCGGCATTCGCGGCGCGACCGACATCGACTCGAGCCTGGAAGCCGCCAAGCCGACCCTGGCGATCGACATCAACCGCGACCTGGCGAGCGACCTCGGCGTGGGCGTCGATCAGATCGGCAGCGCGCTGCGGCCGCTCGTGGCCGGCACGGCGGCGAGCACCTGGAAAGCGCCCGATGGCGAGAGCTACGACGTGCAGGTGCGCCTGCCGCGCGACCAGCGCACGAGCGCGGCCGACCTGAAGGACATCGCCATCACCAGCAGCCAGATCGGCGCCGACGGCAGCCCGCGCATGGTGCCGTTGCAGCAGGTCGCGCAATTCACGCCGATCGTCGGTGCGTCGCGCATCGACCGCAAGAACCTGCGCCGCGAAGTGCTGATCGGCGCCAACGCGTCGGGCCGGCCGGCCGGCGACATCGGCGCCGACCTGGGCAAGCTGCTGAAAACCATCGATCTGCCCGCGGGCTACAGCTTCTCGATGGGCGGCTCGAACAAGGACATGCAGGAAACGCTGGGTTACGCCGCTGCGGCGCTGGCGCTGGCGGTGATCTTCATCTACCTGATCCTGGCATCGCAATTCAAGAGCTTCCTGCAGCCGATCGCGATCATGAGCGCGCTGCCGCTGTCCCTGGTCGGCGTGTTCCTTGCGCTGCTGGCGACCGGCAGCACGCTCAACATCTTCTCGATCATCGGCTTCATCATGCTGATGGGCCTGGTGACGAAAAACGCGATCCTGCTCGTCGACTTCGCGAACCAGGCGGTCGCGGCGGGCAAGTCGCGGATCGACGCGCTGCTCGAAGCCGGCCAGGTGCGGCTGCGCCCGATCCTGATGACGACCGCGGCGATGATCTTCGGCATGCTGCCGATGGCGCTCGGCCTGGGCGAGGGTGGCTCGCAGCGCTCGCCGATGGCGCACGCGGTGATCGGCGGGTTGATCACGTCGACCCTGCTCACGCTGATCGTCGTGCCAGTGATCTACACCTACACTGAACAGCTCGGCGCCTGGGTGCTGTGCAAGTTTCGCAGCGCGCCGGCCGGCGAAGCGCTACCCATGAATTCGCAACTCGCCGCTCCAGCGTCCTGAAGAGGGCATCGATGCACGCGCGATTCACGTCGCAAGGTCGCGGCCGCCGGTTCGCCAGGGTGAGCGCGGCCCTCCTGCTGATAGCCTCCATGGTCGCCTTGGCAGCAGACGAATCGATCGGCAAATGCGCCGATATCGACGACGACGCAGCGCGCCTGGCCTGCTACGACCGCGCCGCCGGTCGCAGCCCGGCAAGTCCGTCGCCATCTCTTGAATCGCCGCGGCGCAGCTCGGTCGAGCCGGGCGAGGCGCAGACGCAGCCGAACAACGCAGTCCGCCCGACGATGCCCGTGCCGCCCGAATCGGCCGTCGGCCCGTCGCTGTCGAAGGTCTGGGAGCTCGATGCAGCGGACAAACTCGGCACGTTCAGGCTGGTTCCGCACAAGCTGAACTACCTGCTGCCGGTTCGCTGGACGACGCGAACCAACACCTTGCCGAGCAGCCCGGCGCCGGACCACGGCGTTGGCGCTGCGCTGCCGATCGACTCGACCGAAGCGAAATTCCAGATCAGCTTGAAGTTCAAGGCGGCGCAGAACCTGTTCGGCGACAACGGCGACCTGTGGTTCGGCTACACGCAACAATCCAACTGGCAGCTGTACAACGGCGCCGTCTCGTCGCCGTTCCGCGAAACCGACTACGAACCCGAAGCGATTCTCGCGCTGCGCACCGACGGCGATCTGCTCGGCTGGCGTTGGCGATCGCTCAATCTCGGCCTCGTGCACCAGTCCAACGGCCGGCCGCTGCCGGTATCGCGCAACTGGAACCGCGTCTACGCCCAGTTCGGCCTCGAGCGTGGCGACTTCACCTTGCTCGCCCGGCCGTGGATTCGCGTGCCTGAGAAAGCCGACAAGGACGACAACCCCGACATTCGCGACTACCTCGGTTCGGGCGATCTGCGCCTGGCGTACGCGAGCGCCGGGCAGGTCTATTCACTGCTGGGCCGCTACAGCTTCTCGGGCCGGCGCGGCGCGCTGCAGTTCGAATGGGCGTATCCGATCGCGGGCGCGCTGAAGGGCTATGTCCAACTCACCAGCGGCTACGGCGAGACCCTGGTCGACTACAACCACTCGCAAAACACGATCGGAATCGGACTGCTTTTCGTGCCGTGGCAGTGACCTGCTCGTGCTTCCGCTCAATCAGCGCGCCGCGCCGGCCCGAACAGCCGCTGCGCTTGCTCCGCCGTGTAGTACCCCAGCGCCACGTCGTGCTGCAGCGCTTCGAGCGAGCGCCGCGCCGGCTCGCCGAACCCGCCACCGCCCGGCGTGGACACGCAGATCACGTCGCCGGCGCTGATCGCGATGTCCTGGTCCTTCGACAGATGCGCCGGCACATACACCTCGCCGTTACGCACGATGCTCACCCTGTTGAGGCCGCCGCTCGCGCCGCCCATCGCACCGGGCGGGCCGGCGCGGCCATGGTCCATCACCATCGAGACGCGCGCCTCGCCGCGCAGCAGCCGGATGCGGTAGTTGACGCCGAAGCCGCCGCGGTGCTCGCCCGCGCCGCCCGAGCCCTCGTGCAGCGAATATTCCTCGAACAGCACCGGATAGAGCTGCTCCATGATCTCGATCGGCGTGGTCTTGGAGATGCCGATCGTCGAGCAGCCGTTGCTGATGCCGTCGCCCGCCGGGCTGCCGCCGTAGCCGCCGCCCGAGATCACGTACATCACGTAGGCGCGCCCTTTGAGCGGGTCGAATCCGCCGACGCCGAGGTTGCCGCTCGTTCCCGCCGGTGCGCCGAACAACTGTTGCGGAATGGCCTGGCCGAGCGCGCCGAACACCGCTTCGGCGATGCGCTGGCTGACTTCGGCGGCGCAACCCGACACCGGGCGCGGGTAGCGCGCGTAGAGAAACGTGTCCACTGGCTCGACGATATGCAGCGGCTCGAAGGTACCGGCATTGATCGCGACTTCAGGGAACACGTGTTTGACCGCGAGGTAGATCGACGACTTGGTCGTCGCGATCACGCTGTTCATCGGGCCCTTGCAAGGCGGCGACGAACCGCTCATGTCGAAGCTCAACCGTGCGTCCTGACCCTGGCCCGACTTGGTGATCTGCATCGCGATGCGCAGCGGCTGATTCACCACGCCGTCGGAATCGACGAAGGCCTCGGCGCGGTAGGTTCCGTCGGGGATGGCCGAGATGCAGGCGCGCATCTGCTGCGCCGCGCGGCGTTTGAGTTCCACGATCGCCGCGGCCACCGTGGTTTGCCCGTAGCGCGCGAGCAGGGCGGTGAGCCGCTTCTCGCCGGTGGCCAGAGCCGCGGCCTGCGCCTTGATGTCGCCGATGCGCTGATCGGCGATGCGGATGTTGCACAGGATGATCGAGAGGATCTCGTCGTCGAGCACGCCGCGCTTGTAGAGCTTGACCGGCGGCAGGCGCAGGCCTTCCTGCTCGACCTCGGTGGCGCTCGCCGAGAAGCCGCCCGGCACCATACCCCCCGTGTCCGGCCAATGCCCGGTGTTGGCGAGCCAGCACCAAAGTTCGCCTTCGAAGAAGAACGGCTGCACGAACTTCACGTCCATCAGGTGCGTGCCGCCGAGGTAGGGGTCGTTGACGATGAAGAGGTCGCCCGGGTGCAAGGCGAGCCCGCGGCGCCGCACATATTCGATGACGGCCTGCACCGTGAACTGCATCGTGCCGACGAACACCGGCAGGCCGAGTTCGCCCTGCGCGATGAGTTCGCCGGTGTCGCGGTGGTAGATGCCGTCGGAACGATCCAGCGCCTCGGCGATCACCGGGCTGAACGCGCCGCGCACGAAGGCCAGGTCCATCTCGTTGCAGACCTGCTGCAGACCGCTTTGCAGGACGGACAGGGTGATCGGGTCGATGCTCATGGCCCGAGTCCTCCCACGGTGACGATCAAATTGCCGATGCGGTCCATGCGCACGCTGTCGCCCGGCTCGATCAGCGTCGTGCAATCGAGCTGCTCGACGATCGCCGGCCCTTCGATTGCAGCGCCTTGCGGCAAGTGCTCGCGGATGTACAGCGGCGTGTCGACCCAGCCTGCCGATTCGAACCACACCGGGCGCTGGCCGCGCCTTGCCTGGGCGAGCGTCGCGCGAGGCTGAGCGGCGGCGATGGACTCGAGCGCCACGCCCTTGCGCTTGCCGATCACCGCGGTGTGCAGGTTCACGAGCACCGGTTTGATCTCGGGCAGCTCGACGCCGAAGCGCTGCCAGTAAGCGGCTTCGAAAAGCTTGCGCAGTTCGCCCAGGCCGATTTGCGGGTCCGATATGTCCACCGTCAGGATATGGCTCTGGCCCTGGAACTGCATGTCGGCGCGGTGCACGGCGACAACGGCTTCGATGCCGACCTTCTCGCGCGCCAGGCGCTCGCGCCCCGCGGCGAGCTGAGCTTCGAACAGCGCGGCGATGCGCCCCGGATCTTGCGACTCCAGGGCTTGGAGCGGTTCATTGATCGTCGCGACGAAGTCGTGGCGCAGGTCGGCGACGACGCAGCCGAGCGCATTCGTCAGCCCCGGCCGCGCCGGGATCAAGACCTTGGGAATGCCGAGTTCGCGCGCCAGGGCCAGCGCGTGCAGGGGCCCGGCGCCACCGAACGCGAACAGGCAGAAGTCGCGCGGGTCGTGGCCGCGCGACAGGCTGACCAAACGCACCGCGCCGGCCATCTTGTCGTTGGCCACACGCAATACCGCCGCTGCCGCGGCAGTTGCGTCCAGGCCGAGCGGGGTGCCGCACTGCTCGAGCAGGGCCGTGCGCAGGCTCGCCATGTCGACGGGCCGCTCCACCGCGAGCAGCCGTGCCGGGTCGAGCCGCCCCAGCACCAGGTTCGCATCCGTGATCGTGACTTGCGTGCCGCCCCTCCCGTAGCATATCGGCCCGGGTGTCGCGCCGGCGCTTTGCGGGCCGACACGCAGCATGCCCGATGCGTCCACGCTCGCCAGCGATCCACCGCCCGCGCCGATCGTGTGCACGTCGACCATCGGCACATGGATCGGCATGGCGTACTCGAGTTCGAGTTCGCTCGAGGTGGCCGGCAGGCCGCCCAAGACCAAGGCCACGTCGGTCGAGGTGCCGCCCATGTCGTAGCTGACGACATTGGCGAATTCTCCAGCCCTGCTGCCCGCCTGCATTGCCGTTGTCGCCGCAGCGATCACTCCCGAGGCCGGGCCCGACAACACCGTGTTCACCGCGCGCTCGGCAACGATGCTCGCCGCCACCGTGCCGCCATTGCCCTGCATCACGAGCAGTTCGCGCGTGAAGCCGCGCCGCGCGAGTTCGTCCTGAAGGCGCGTGATGTAGCGGTGCAGCACGGGCTGTATCGCCGCGTTCACGGCAGCGCTGACACCGCGTTCGTACTCGCGGTATTCGGCGACGATTGCATGGCCAGCCGTCACATAGGAATTCGGCCACAGTGCGCGAACGATTTGCGCGGCGCGCACTTCATGCGCCGCAAAGATGTAGCTGTGCAGAAAGTGGATCACCACGCTCTGGGCGCCTGCGGCGAGCAACTGGCGTGCCGCAGCTTCGACCTGGGCTTCGTCGAGCGGAACCAGCACCTGACCCTGGGCGTCGATCCGCTCGTCGACTTCGAGCCTCAGGCCGCGCTCGATCAGGGGCGTGAAGCGGCCCTTCAATCCATAAGGCGTGGGCCGGGTGCGCCGGCCGAGTTCGAGCACGTCGCGAAAGCCGCGCGTCGTGATCAGGCCGACGCGCGCCGTGCGCCGCTCGAGCATCGCATTGGTCGTCGTCGTCGTGCCGTGCACGATGGCGTCCAGGGTCGCCGCATCGACCTGGGCCGCGTCGAGCGCGGCGATCACGCCCAAGGCCTGGTTTTCCATCGTCGTCGGCACCTTGGCCAGGCGCACCTGCCCGCTCGCGTCGTCGACGAAGATCAAGTCGGTGAAGGTGCCGCCGACGTCGATGCCTGCGATGCGGCTCATGATGCTGCGTGCTTCATACGCTGAGGTGGCTGCGCTGCAGCGCTTCGTCGGCCATCAATTGCTCCATCGTGCCGCTGAACTGGACCTGGCCTTTCTCCAAGACGACGGCGCGGTCGCCGACCAGGCGCGCGAAGTGGATGTTCTGCTCACACAGCAGTATCGCCAGGCCTTGCTGTTTCAGCTCGACGATCAAACGCGCGAGTTGCTCGACGATCAAGGGCGCCACGCCTTCCGAGGGCTCGTCGAGCAAGATCAGCCGCGGGTTGCCCATCAGAGTGCGCGCGATCGTCAGCATTTGCTGCTCGCCGCCGCTGGTGCGGCCGGCGGGGCGTTCGAGCAGGCTCGCCAGGTTGGGGAACAGGGCGCATAGTTTCGCGAGCGTCCACGCCGGGGCTGCGTCGCGCGGTGCCTGTCGGCCGACTTCGAGGTTCTCGCGAACGCTCAGGTCGGTGAAGATGCGCCGATCTTCCGGCACCCAGCCCAGGCCAAGGCGGCAGATGCGGTGCGCTGCAAGCTGCGAGATGTCGCGGCCTTCGAAGCGCACCCGGCCGCTGCGCCGTGCCACCAAGCCCATGACGGCCTTCATCGTCGTCGACTTGCCTGCGCCGTTGCGCCCCATCATGGCCACGCACTGCCCCGCGCCGACGTCGAGCGTTACGTCGAACAGGATTTGCGCCTTGCCGTACCAGGCGCACAGTTTTTGCACTTCAAGCATGGGCCGTTCCCGGTGATCCTCCCGGCGCGGCTGCGGCAAATGTGGAACCCATGCCGAAGTAGACCTCGCGCACCCGCGGGTCGTCGCGCACGACGGCCGGCGGCCCGCCGGCGATCAACTCGCCGCGCGCCAGCACGAGCAGCCGATCGGCGTGGGCGAACACCACGTCCATGCTGTGTTCGGTGAACAGCACGCCGATGTGCCGCTCGCGCGCCAGGCGCTGCGTCAACTCCATCAACTGACTGCGCTCGCGCGGCGCCATGCCGGCCGTGGGTTCGTCCATCAACAACAGGCGCGGCCGATTCGCCAGCGCCAAGGCGAGTTCGACGCGCTTCACGTCGCCATAAGCCAGCACGCTCATCGCGCGTTCGGCCTGCGCCGCCATTCCCACGCTGGCCAGCAGGGCGAGCGCCTCGGCGCGGAACTGCTCACGCGCGCTGCGCCAGAAGCGCAACAGGCGACCGGCGTGCGACAACAGCGCGAGCTGCACGTTCTCGAGAACGGTCAGCGATGCAAAGGTCTGCGCGATCTGGAAGGTGCGCCCCACGCCGAGGCGCCAGACGGCGTTCGGCGCGCGGCCTATGAGTTCGGTGCCCTTGAGCTTCACCGAGCCCGCATCGGGGGCGAGCTGGCCGTTGACGATGTTGAAGCAAGTCGATTTGCCCGCGCCGTTCGGTCCGATCAGGGCGAGCATTTCGCCCGCAGCCAGGGCGAAGCTCACGTCGTGCACGGCGCGCACGCCGCCGAACGACTTGCGCAGGCCGCGCACGACGAGCAGGGGCGAAGCTTCGCTCGCGCCGCTCACGCCGGCTCTTTCAAGAAGACCCTGCGCAGCCCCCCCGCCACGCCGAGCGGGAACAGCAGCACCAGGGCCAGCATGGTTGCGCCGAGCAAGGCGCGCCAGTACTCGGTCTGGCGCATCACGGTGTCTTGCAGCCAGGTGAACAAGGCCGCGCCGACCCAGGGGCCGGACAGGGTCTGCACGCCGCCGAGCAAGACCATCACCAGGGCGTCGACCGACTTGGCCACGCCCAATGTTTCCGGCGAAATCGTCCCCTTGGC
>JBAQUQ010000330.1:0-3060 GCA_049297615.1 Burkholderiaceae bacterium | reverse complement strand
TGCTGGCGCCGGGCACCTGGGGCTACGACCCGGCTTACAAGAGCGAAAACAGCGACTTCGACCCGGCACGCGCGAAGGCCCTGCTCGACATGTTCGGCTACGTCGACCGCGACAACGACGGCTGGCGCGACCAACCCGACGGCTCGCCGCTGACGTTGGCATACGCCTCGCAGCCGGACGATATTTCGCGCCAGTTCGACGAGGTGTGGAAGAAGAACATGGACGCGATCGGCATCCGCTTGAAGATCGAGCGCGGCCAATGGCCCGAGCAGTTGAAGAAGGCACGCGCGGGTCAGCTGATGGTCTGGCAGCTCGGCTATTCGGCGGCCAGCCCCGATTCGCAGCCCGGCTTCGACATCCTGTACGGCCCCTCTTCGGGCGGGCAGAACCTGGCGCGCTTCAGGAACGAACGCTTCGACGAGTTGTTCCGCCGCATGGCCGAATTGCCCGACGGGCCGCAGCGCCTGGCCGCGATGCGCGAAGCGCAGCAGATCGTCGACGCCTATGCGCCGCACAAGTACAACGTGCACCGCATCCTCAACGATCTGACCCATCCCTGGCTGCTGGGCTACCGCCGGCCGCCGTTTGGCAGCCAGTTCTGGCAATACGTCGACGTCGACCCGGCGCGGCGCCCCGCGCTGAATTGAGCGCACGACGATGCGACGCCGCGACCTGCTGAGCGCACCAGCGGCCTTGCTCGCCGGCACACCGCCGATGCAGCTGCGCGCTGCGAGCGAGCCGCGCAAAGCGGCGACCTTGCGCGTTGCCTTCAGCACTGCCGAAACCGGCTTCGATCCACCGCAGATCGGCGACAGCAACTCGAACACGGTCGCGGCGTGCATCTTCGAGCCCCTGCTCGCCTACGACTACGTCGCGCGGCCGGTGAAACTGCGAGCGCAGACCGCCACAGCGCTGCCCGAGATCTCGGCCGACTTCACGCGCTTCACGTTCCGCATCCGCCCGGGGATCTTCTTCGCCGACGACGCTGCGTTTCGCGGCAAGCCGCGCGAACTGATCGCGCAGGACTACGTGTACAGCGTGAAGCGCTTCTACGACCCGAAGCTCAACGCCGAGAACGTCTACCTCTTCGAAAACGCCAAGGTGCTCGGGCTGTCGGAGCTGCGCGCGGCGGCACGGCGCGAGAAGAAGCCGTTCGACTACGACGTCGAAGTCGAAGGCGTTCGCGCGCTCGACCGCTACACCTTCCAGCTGCGGCTGGGCGCTCCCAACCCCCGCTTCCACCTCAATTTCGCGACGGCGACGACGGGCGCGGTCGCACGCGAAGTCGTGCAAGCCTACGGCGACGACATCGCCGCGCACCCGGTGGGCACGGGGCCGTTCAAGCTCGGGTCATGGCGCCGCGCGTCGCGCATCGTGCTGCTGCGCAACCCGGCGTTTCGCGAACAGTTCTTCGAGGGTGAACCCGCACCCGGCGACGCGCAGGCCCAGGCCATCGCCGCCGAACTGTCGGGCAGGCGGCTGCCGCTGCTCGAACGCATCGAGATCAGCGTGATCACCGAAGCGCAGCCGCGCTGGCTGGCGTTCGTCGAAAGCGCGGTCGACCTGCTCGAGTTGCCGAATGAATTTGCGCCGATCGCAGTGCCCAAGGGCGAGCTTGCCCCCCACCTCGCACGCAAGGGCGTGCGCCTGCAGCGCGCGCTGCAGGCCGACATGACGCTGGCCTACTTCAACATGGATGACGCGACTGTCGGCGGCAACGAACCCGGCCAGGTGGCGCTGCGGCGCGCGGTCGCGCTCGCCTTCGACGGCGCCGAGTTCAACCGCGTCGTGCGCAACGGCCAGGCGATCGCCGCGCAATCGACGGTTCCGCCTTTCACCTCGGGCTACGCCCAGTCCTACCGCAGCGAAATGAGCAAACACAGCCGCGAAGAGGCGATGGCGCTGCTCGACATCTTCGGCTACGCCGACTCGAACCGCGACGGCTGGCGCGAGCGCCCCGACGGCTCGCCCTTGGTGCTGCGGCTCGCTTCGCTGCCCGACCAGAGCGACCGCAGGCGCAACGAAGTCTGGCGCAAGCAGATGGCCGCGGTGGGCGTTCGCATGGAATTCGACATCGCCACCTGGCCCGACTTGCTGAAGAAAGCGCGCGCGGGCAGCTTGATGATGTGGGGGTTCACCTGGGTTGCGGCTTCGCCCGACGGCAGCTTCTTCCTCGGCATCGGCTACGGCCCGAACGCGAGCGAATCGAACGACGCACATTTCAGCCTGCCCGAGTTCGACCGCCTGTACGAGCGCCAGACGACGTTGCCCGACGGCCCCGATCGCGAGACGACAATGCGCCAGGCAACGAGCCTGCTCGTCGCGTACATGCCGTACAAGGCGCTCGGGCACAACATCGTGAATGACTTGCAGCATCCCTGGGTGCGCGGCCATTGGCGCCACCCCTTCATGCGCGATGTGTGGCGCTATGTCGGGGTCGACGCGCCGCGCGCGTAGTGCAGTGCGCACTCACAGCGGGAGACAAGCCCATGCCCTTGCCCGAACCGCAAATCCTGCGCTACACCCGTTGGCTGGAGCGCGAGCGCGGCCTGAAATTCGATGCGACCACGACCACCGGCTACGACGAGATGTGGCGCTGGTCGGTCGCCGATCTGCGCGCGTTCTGGGGCTCGATCTGGGACTACTTCGATGTGCGTTCACCGACGCCCTACTCGCGAGTGCTGGTGGACGAAGTGATGCCCGGCGCGCAGTGGTTTCCCGGCGCCCGGCTCAACTACGCCGCCCAGGTGCTGCGCCATGCGCAGGCCGCACACGCCGCAGGCCACCGGGCAATCATCTTCCAGAGCGAACGCTTGCGCGAACGCGGCGAAATGCAAACCCTCGAGTGGCCCGAACTGCGGCGCCAGGTCGGCGCCCTCGCGGCGGCCTTCAAGCACATGGGCGTCGCCCCAGGCGAGCGGGTCTGCGCCTACCTGCCCAATGTGCCGCAAACCGTGGTGGCGTTTCTGGCTTGCGCGAGTGTCGGCGCAGTGTGGTCGGTGTGTTCGCCTGACATGGGGCCGGTGGCCGTGCTCGACCGCTTTGCCCAGATCGAACCCA
>JBAQUQ010000329.1:0-3381 GCA_049297615.1 Burkholderiaceae bacterium | reverse complement strand
CCAGGCCAAGGCGTTCGAGTTGCTCAACCTGACACCCAACTGTTCCCAGTAAACCCCACCGCTGCGATCGCGCAATCGCTGCGGTATCAAGGACTTACGTTTGCCGGGGCATCAAAGTTCGGCCTAGGGTTGGCCCGGGTTAGGTCTGGTTTCTATTGACCGCAGCGAGCCGCGTCGGCTACCCTTGGCCGTTGCGGTTGGCGGGGGTCAGAGCGCAACAGGCGATGGCCCGTACCATCGCCTATGCCCCACACCCGGAACCGAGCAACGAAAGGAACAAGCGCCATGTTGATCACACGATCGAGTTTGAACCCTGCCCTGGGGGCGGCACTGGTTGCCGCCTTCGTCGCTTTGGGAAGCGCAACCGCCCAGGCGCAGGAACGTAAATCGATCCGCTGGGCCACGTCCAGCGTCGATTCCTACGGCTACAAGGTTGCCGCGTCGATGGCCAAGATCGCCGAAGACGCGCTCGGCGGCCAGTACACCGTCACCGTCAATCCCTACCCGTCGACCACGGGCGCCATGAAGGCGGCGATGGACGGCGATGGCGAGATCGGCTACACGGCCGATGTCGGCATGACCCAGCTTTATGCCGGCGAAGGCGGCTTCAAGAACTACACGCCCGGCAAGGGCAAGCTGGTGCACGCCTGGTATTCCTACCCGATGGAGTCTTTCATGGCGACATCGGCCAAGGATGCCGGCAAGTACAAGTGCTGGGGCGACTTCAGCGGCAAGCCGGTGTTCTTCACCACGGCCGGGTTCATGAACTGGCTGAACTTCCAGCGCGTCTACAAGACCCTGGGCTACCAGTTCAAGCATGTCCAGATCGACGCCAAGACGCAGAGCGACGCCTTGCAGGCCGGCACGATCTCCGGCGCGGTGGCCTACACCACGGCCGGCCGCTCGCTCGCGAGTTACTGGAAGGAGACCGACGTTCGCATGGACTTGCAGGTGATCAATCCCTGCCCGGACGAGGTCACCAAGCTCAGGGCCGCCGGCCTCGCCGTCGTCGACGTCGATCCCAAGGAAGCGTTCAGCAAGGACGTCGGCGTCAAGGCGATCCAGGGCGTGCCTATCCTGTTCGCCTACAACATGCGCGCGGACATGCCCGAGGATGTCGTCTACAAGCTCCTGAACGGCTTCTACAAGAACCGCGACAGCCTCGCCCAGGCCGATCCGGGTTTCACGCCCATGGCCAAGGATTTCGTCGGCATGCAGGTGCAGGGGATCAGCGCCAATGCCGATATTCCGGTGCACGCCGGACTCGCCAAATTCCTCAAAGAGCACAAGGCCTGGAACGACAAGTGGGCGATCGCCAAGTAAGCGCCTGAAGGGCGCGGGCCGCGGCAGCGCCGGGAGGCAGCCGCGGCCTTGTGCCGCTCGATCCATCGTCCTCTGACCCGATCGGGCCGCGGCCAGGCTGGCGCGCAAGCTGCGGGCCGCTATCCACCCAAGGGAAACCTCCATGCCGATTGACTGGTTGAAGCGGCACGCGACTCTGAAAAACCTGAGCTTCGCGCTTTCGCTGGTCCTGTTCGTCTGGGTGATCTGGTACTGCTATACCGGATTCGGCGGTTCCCAGGAATTGGTGTCGCGTTTGTTGCCGATTGCCCTGCTCCTGCAGGTCCTGTTCATGCAGGAGAAGGAACCGATCTACAAGCGCTTGCCCGCGGCCGCGAACAACAGCTTGGTGGCCTTGTACGTCGGCATCTGCGTCTACGCCTTCGTCTACTTCCTGTACAACTACGAAGACATCGCGATCTACCGCCAGGGTTCGTATACGACGCAGGATTTCGTCGTCGGCCTGTTGATGTTTCTGCTGGTGATGGAGTTGTCGCGGCTGGCGCATGCCACTTTGTTCTGGGTCAATTGCGGCCTGGTGGTCTACACGATGTACGGGTATTTGAGTCCGCTGGACTTCTTCTGGCATCCGGGAACGACCTTCTACCGCGTCGTCACGTCCAGCACGGTCGAGATGTCCAACGGCATCTACGGCATCTACGGCCAGATCGCCTTGACCCTGATCGCAGCCTTCCTGCTGCTTGCCGCGGTCGCCAACGGCTTCGGGGCGCAGAGCGCGATGATTCACGTCATGCAGCGGCTTGCCGGGAAGTCGCGCCAGATGGTGCCGCAGGCCGCCGTGCTCGGATCGCTGTCGATCGGCATGGTCAGCGGTAGCGGCTCGGCGAATGCGGTGGTGGTGGGCAGCATCACGATTCCGCTGATGAAGCGATACGGCGTGCCGGGATTCTTCGCCGCCGCGACCGAAACTGCGGCCTCGATGGGCGGCCTGATCATGCCGCCGATGATGGGCGTGGGCGCCTTCCTGATGTCGGAATTTCTCGGCGTGCCATATTGGGACGTGGTGACGCGCGGGTTTTCTCTGGCCTTCGTCTACTATGTGTCGCTGGCCCTGGCCGTCTACCTCATCTGCGTGCGACTGCTGCCGCGCGAATCGATCGAGCCGCCCACCGCATCGGCTTACGAGCAGATCAAGACCTCGATCTTCTTCCTTGCCGTCTTGTTTCTCCTGGCCATGATGGGCTGGGTGGGCATGGGAGAACTGCTGGCGGCGCTGTACACCGCGGGTTTCCTGTTCGCCCTCCTGCTCGCCAACTTCCTCTATTTCAAGTACACGCTGAAGGACCCGGCTGTCGCGCAGGAAACCTTCCTCGGCAATGTGCGCCTGAGCATCGAGACGCACGCGGACATGACGTCTTATCTGACCCTGTTGCTCGCGACCCTGGGCATCATGATCGGCCTGTTCACGGTGACGGGTTTCATCAACCGCATGGGCGGCATGCTGCTCGACCTCGGCTCCTGGAACATCATGGCCATGATCTTCATGGCCTTCGTTTTCGGCTGGCTGGTGGGCATGGGCCTGCCGCCGACGGCGACCTACATCATCGGCGCCGTCGTCATCGTAGGGCCCCTGGTCAAACTCGGCGTCAACCCCTGGGTTGCGCATTTCTTCGTCTTCCTGCTGTCGGTTTGGGGCGAGTTGTCCCCGCCGACCTCGCTCACAGCCGCCATCTCGGCGCGCATCGCCGAGGCCTCGTTCATGCGGACGATGTGGGAGGCGCTGCGCATCTGCCTGCCCATCACCCTGATGACTTTTGCCATCTTCGTGCGCTCCGACATGGTGGTGAAACCGGGCTGGCCGCAGGTCGCGGCGACGCTTCTGGTGACGATCGGCACCTGCGGGACTGCCTTCGCGATGTTCGGGCGCTTCATGGAGAATTCGGCCGCAGACGTCGTGCTGCGCGCGGCGCTCGCCTTGTTGGCCTTGGCGACGTTATTCCATCCTGCCACCAATATGGCCTCGGCAGCGGCCGCGTTGACGCTGGTGGCGACGATTCTGGGTGTCATGCGCCACCGGCG
>JBAQUQ010000328.1:0-5788 GCA_049297615.1 Burkholderiaceae bacterium | reverse complement strand
TCAACTGCCCGAACAACCGTTATGTGAACGACGAAGAAATCTGCCAGGCGCTGGTGGCGATGTGGGCGCGCGCGGGGGTCAAGGTCAAGCTGGTGGCCGAGGGCATGGCCACCTTCATCCAGAAAGTACAGAACTTCGACAGCTCGGCGTATCTGCTCGGCTGGGGGGTCGCGACCTACGACGCGCAATACACGCTGCAGTCATTGGTGCGCACCCGAACCAGTGGGCCGGACGGCAACTTCAACTTTGCCAAGGTCAGCGATGCAACAGTCGACCAGCTCACCGATGCGATGAAAACGGAGACCGACCTAGGCAAGCGCAACGCGATGATTCGCGAAGCCTTGGTGCGAACTCGGGACGAGTACCTCTACGTGCCGCTGCATCACCAGGTTCGTCCCTGGGCGATGAAGCTCGGCGTGGAGACGGTGCACCGCTCCGATGACAGACCGGAAGCACGCTTCACCTCTGTCAAGTAGCGCCATGAATACGCACTCGCGCCGACACGTGTGATCGGGCGCATTCCCAACCTCGGCACGCTGCAACTGGGCGCGCCGGCCGATCTGTCGATCCTGGAGCTAGTCGAAGGGGCGGTGTCTTTCGTCGACACGCGCAACAACAGACGCGACGGCAAGACGCATCTGCGCCCGGCCGGCACGGTGGTGGGCGGCGTCGCGTTCGGTCGGCCTTACCAGGCGCCGTTCACGGTGCGCTGAGGACTGCCAGGAAAGCCTTACCTCGGTCCGGCGCGGCGCGGCAGGCGGCACCGGGCGGGGGCTCATGCTGGGGCGGTCTCTGCTTCGCTCCGACTCCGCTGTGCTGCTCGGCCTGGAGTCGCGCCGCGAACTCGCTGCGCTCACTTCGTTCGCTACGCTCAAACATGCGCGGCGAGTCAGTTTTGGATGCGCGCTGCACGCGCCGACTCCAGTCCTGCGCTGCTCGCCGCCCCAGAAATCGCCCCCGCCGAGCCCCACCGTGTGCCGCCTGCCGCGCTTTCACCTGATTCGGCCGTCCGGTTTGGGCGCGGCTATGTAGGACCGGCGAACAGCGGCGATCGGCCATGAACTGACGCTGGTGGAGGTTAGTTGTCGGGATCGCCATTCGGCTGCTCGACAGTGGTCAAGGTTGGATCACGGCCGAAGGTCAGCCTGACCGTTGATTTCACCGAAGTGGTGTAAAGTGGTGCACCGTTGCTGCACGACACTGCCATGGCCACCAAGCGTAAGGCTCCCCCCGCCGCTGCGAAGTCCATGATTCGCACGTCGGTTGGATTCCCGGCGGACCTCTATCGGACGCTTGAACAGATCGCCGAAAAGCAGAAGGTGTCGGTCGGCTGGGTCGTGCGCGATGCTGCCGAGAAGTACATCACCGACCGATGGCCGCTGCTGGCCCCCAAAGCCTAACCGCCATGGCTTCCACTTCATCCGTCCGCGGACAGCCGGAGAACCTGGCCAGGCTGATCGATGCGGCGCACGATGCGTCGCCGATCGTCGGCCTCACCCACAACTTCTACCGCTACCCGGCGCGCTTCTCGCCCAAGCTCGTGCGTGCCGCGATCGACGCCTTCACCGACCCAGGCGATCTCTTGCTCGATCCGTTCGTTGGCGGTGGCACTACTCTGGTGGAAGCGATGGTGTCGGGGCGGCACGCGATCGGGACTGACATCAGCTCGCTCGCCACGTTCGTCAGCGAAGTTAAGACGACGATCTACAGCGAGCGCGAGCTGGCCCGAATTACGCGTTGGGCCGAAGGAATCGCCGAAGGCATCAACATCTGGGCGCCGGTTGCGCGGGACGATTACTACAAAGACTCCGGTTACACCAAGCATCTCGACAGCGCTCTGAACTGGCGGCTCAAGAAAGCTATCGAGCAGGTCCTGGCCACGGCGCGCAAGCTTAAGCCCCAGCGCCTTGAGGCTTTTGCGCGCTGCGTCGTGCTCCGCACATCGCAATGGGCGCTGAACGGCCGCAAGAGGCTGCCCAGCATCGAGGACTTTCGGGCCATGCTGGTCACAGATGCGACCGCGATGATCGCCGGCGCGCGCGAGCTGCGCGAAGCTGTGCTGCAAGGCCCGTACGGCAAGGCGCAGATCCTCTGCCTGACCCGCACCACGAACGGGCTGGAGGGTGATGCGGCCTTCGCTGCCGGGCAACGCCCGCGCCTCGTGGTCACGTCGCCACCTTATCCGGGCGTGCATGTGCTGTATCACCGCTGGCAGGTGGACGGCCGCAAAGAGACCCCTGCGCCGTTCTGGATTGCGAATCGGCTCGACGGCGACGGCGCGGCCTACTACACGATGGGCGCGCGCACGAAGGAGCTGAACAGCTACTTCGCCAACCTTAAGGCCTCGCTGCGGTCGGTCGCCGCGCTGTGCGATCGTGACACCATGGTCGTGCAGGTCGTGGCGTTCGCGCAGCCGGAATGGCAACTGCCGCGCTACCTGTCGGTCGCCGACGATGTCGGCCTGGCCGAGTGCCTGCTGCCCACCGGAACCTATACGCCGGATGGACGCCTGTGGCGCACCGTGCCGAACCGGCGCTGGTATGCCGATCAGCGGGGCACGACGAACGGCAGCCATGAAGTGGTGTTGTTCCACCGGCGGCGCGCATGAGCCGCGGCGCGAAGCCGCGAGCATGCCGGGCGGTGGCGCGAAAAGACTTTCAGGCCACTGTGGCGAGCTTGGCCTTCTTCTTCGGCAGCTTGCTGGGCAGTGACAGGCACAGAGGCACGATCACGCGGGCGATGCCGATGGCCGTTTGCTCGATTCGCTGGCGACATGCCGGCTGATCGGTTTCCCACTCCGGGGTCTTCTTCGCGGCATCGATCAAACCCATCGCTGTCAGCGCCAGCCCGTACTTGAAAACGAACTCGACCGCCGCCGCCTCTTCCGGAGGGCGCAGCTCTTTGGCCTGAACGAGGAGGTTCGATTCGACGTTGAGCAGCAGCCTCAAGCGGTCGCTGTTTGGCACCTTGTCGATCGTCAGCGGCTGCGCGTCCGGTCCCTTCTTGACCTCCTTGATGTCCGGCCTGCTTGGCGCGGCCAGCGCTTTCGGCAGCGTCGGGGGCTTGTACTTCGGCGGTTCCTTCGCGACCGGCTCGGTCACGGTGACCTGCACGTCGAGCTTGAATGGCCCGCTGCCCTTGCTGTCCTTGATGAGGATCTGGCAGTTGAGCTTGGTGCCGACGGCCAGCTTCTTGTCGGGCGCGAACGTCATCGTGTAGCGGCCGTTGAACAGGCGCGTCGTTGGCACGATGTCGCCCGTATAGGTCACCTGCCCGACGCCGCGCTTGCGCGTGAAGTAATCGTTGCGCACATCGGTCAGGAACGAGACGCGGCCCAGCTCACCCTTCTCGATGTCGGTCTCGACCAGCGTTGCGCCGTCCTTGCGCTTGAAAAATGTCGGGTACTGCAACCCTTTGAACGGCTTGGGGGGTTCGACATGCGGCCCGCCGGGGCCGTCGGTGACGATCTTGGAGCCAGCCTTGCCCGGCTTCATCGTGCCGAACAGATCGGCCAAGTCTGGATCCGTCGCCAGCAGCTCTTCGAGCGCCTTGACCCCGTCCTCGTCATTGACGGCGTCCTTGACCTTCTCTTCATAGCGCTTGTTGTTGAGATCGATCAGCCCCTCATGGCTTTTCAGCTCGCGCTGCACTTTCTTGAACAGGTCGGTCAGCAGCGGGTCTTCGCGGAACGTTTCCCGGTTGCTCATGAATAGCGCGTTGCGCGAGGCCTGGTTAAGCTTGGTGCAATCAAGAAGCACCAGCATGCTGCCGGCGATGTGCTCCTTATCGACGGCCTGTGTCTTGAAGAACTGCGTGTCGCGCTTCGCGTGCGACTGCCCGTTGATGATGGCGCGCAGACCAGTCTGCAGGCGATCGGGATCGTCCTGCAGCTCGCCGTCCTTCTTCACCGCCTTGTAGACGTAGATCTCGACCGGGATCGTTTCGCCGGTTTCGAGTTGCACCGACACGCTGGCGCCGCTCTCGAAGCCCGGCTCCATGCGATCCTTGCCCCACGTCGCGAGCCTGTCCCACACCGTGTTCCGCATGACGTTGGCCTTGTACTCCTTGCGGCACTCGACGAGGCGCAGCGGCAGCGGCGGGCGCAGCAGGAACTCTTCGATTTTCCGGAACAGCTCGCCGCAGATGTTCGACAACGGGGCCTTGAAGTCGTACATCTTGACCAGGCTACCCGACTCCACTTTGCGCTCGCGCGGCGGGGTCAGCTCGCCCGATTTGGGGTTGGCGCGCGGCAGCAGGCCCAGCGGGTCCTTGCCGGCGGTCATGACCTGCTTGTCCGAGCCGACCAGGTAGTGCCAAGACGGGTTCTGCGGCGACGGGAAGAAGCAGATCAGCGTGAAGCCCCACTCATGGTCGTTCCCGCCTGCCACGTCCATGGGCACCCGGGACACGATGAGCTGCATCCTGTGCTTCTCGGAACAGAACGGTAGGACGCCACTGCTGCCCATGTTGAAGCGCCCCTGGACGAAGTTGATGGCCCCCTTGTACGAACCGCTGGCGTCGCCGAAAATGAGCGAGCAAAACGTCGTCGAAAAGTCCTTGGCGAGCTGCCCTTCGCCGGCGTCGTAGAGCGACAGCGACGGCCGCGACTTCGTGCCCGTGGCGTAGAGCACCAGGTTGTCCTCGGCGTAGGCACGGCGAGCGTCGCGCGCCTTGGTCTCGCTGTCGGGGTTGCTGAAGGCGTCCACCTTGCCGCCCAGAAACTGGTCGACGGCGTCGGACATGGACGCGGGCGCCATCTCACTGCGTGGGTCAATCCCGGCCGCCTTGCAGTAGCGCATCAGGAGGGCGTCCTGCGCGTTCGTGAACTTCTCGACCAATGCTGCGGCTGGCGTGCTCTGCTGGTTCAGGACGATCGACTGGTTGTTCGGCATGTTGCCGAGGTAGCGCCAGCGCGACTTGTCTTCCAGCAGGCCGAGGGCATCAAGAGCCTTGATCACGTCGGTCTCGGTCTCAGACGCTAGCAAGGCCTGCAGCAGCTCGGTATCACGCATGGTCTTGGTTGCGACGCCGAGGGCGACGCAGTAGTTTGTTGATGTTCGGGGTGAGATGCCGGGCCGGCCTTAGAGCTTGAACTCGACCTCGGCTTTGCCGCCCTGGTCGGACATGCGCGACTTGAGCGCGTCGATCTCCTTGCTGAGCGCGGTGGCGATCTTCTTCACGTCGGCTTCGCCGTACTCATAGTGCGACTTGTTGCCCAATTTGCCGATCACACGGATCGCACGGATCGCGTTGACGGTGCGGCTCTGGGCCAACCGAACGAACTTTTTACGCTTCTCGCTGGCGCCTTCCTTGGCCGCCTTGCGCGTCTTCACCTGTGCATCCATCGCTTCATTCCTGCGCCAAATACGGCGCTTAGATGACGAATCATATATACGACGATACGAAGCGTCAAATATGCGACAAAACAGTTGATAAGTGCGAGGACTTTATGTGCCTTAAATGAGCCGACCACCGGTGCCGCCGCAGTTTTTCCACGCCCTGCCAGCAGGGCATTTCAGGCGTTCTCGGCGGCGCGTTGTTCCAGTATTGCGATTGGCCGGCGGGAGCCACATTCACGCGCCTTGTCTCGTTGGGGGCGGCGGGATAGCCGGCGAACAGCAGGTCGCCGTGGAACGGGGCACGCCAGAGAGGCAAGCGGCCGAGACCAATCCGTCGTGCATCCGGTGGTGCCGAAAGCACACCGAGTTTGAAGAGATGCACCTTGTATCTGCCACGAATTCCACAACCGTTGCCGCGCGGCAGGCGGCACCGGGCGGGGGCGATTTCT
>JBAQUQ010000327.1:0-3982 GCA_049297615.1 Burkholderiaceae bacterium | reverse complement strand
GCGTTGTGGCCGCCAGCGTGGCACTCGCCGCATGTGGCGGCGCGGCGCCCGATCCCGCGGCGCCCGCCCACCCAGGACCGTCCACGGCGGACTCGATGACTTCGGAACAGGCCGTGCGCTTCTTGCTGCAGGCCTCGTTTTCGGCAGGCGACGCCGACATCGAGCGTGCCAAGACGCTGGGCTACGGCGGCTGGATCGACGAACAGGCGGGTCTGGCCGGCGCGCTATCGCATGTCGACTGGATGGTCGCCAAGGGATTCAGCAGCGTCGCCCACATGAACGGTTTTACGGGCGTCGACAACAGCTTGTGGCGCAAATTCATCAGCTCGCCCGACACACTGCGCCAGCGCATGACGTTCACGCTGAGCTCGATCTTCGTCGTCTCGATGGCCAGCCTTCCCGTGCATTGGCGCGGCTTTGCGCTGGCGGCCTATGTCGACATGCTGTCGGCGAACTGTCTGGCCAACTACCGAGTGCTGCTCGAGAAGGTGACGCTGTCCTGCGCGATGGGCAGCTACCTCAGCATGCGCGGCAGCCAGAAGGAAGACCCGGCGCGCGGCCGCCAGCCCGACGAGAACTACGCGCGCGAAGTGCTGCAGCTGTTCTCCCTCGGCCTGTACATGCTCAACCCGGATGGCACGCGCAGGCTCGACGAAACGGGCCGGAGCATCGAGAGCTACGACCAGGCGACGATCGTCGGGCTTGCCAAAGTGTTCACCGGCTGGAACTTCGACGCCGCATCGGGCACCGGTCCGAGCTTCATGAGCAAGCCGATGGTCTTCGACGCCACCCGGTTCTCGACCAGCGCCAAGAGTTTTCTCGGCGTCACGATTCCCGGCACGACCGACGGCGTCACGGCCCTGGGCATCGCGCTCGATACGATCTTCAACCACCCCAATGTCGGTCCCTTCATCGGCCGGCAGCTGATCCAGCGCCTGGTGACGAGCAACCCGAGCACCGCTTACGTGGGCCGCGTGGCGGCGGCGTTCAACGACAACGGCTCGGGTGTGCGCGGCGACATGTTGGCCGTGGTCAAGGCGGTGTTGCTCGACGCCGAGGCACGCACCGGCTCAGCGGCCACCGACTGGGGCAAGGTACGCGAACCGGTGCTGCGCTTCATCCAGTGGGCGCGGACCTTCGGCGCCAGGTCGCCCACCGACTCGTGGAACATCGGCGATTTGTCGGATCCGGCGACGCGCCTGGGTCAGAGTCCGATGCGTTCACCCACGGTCTTCAACTTTTTCCGGCCCGGCTACGTGCCGCCGAACACGGCGCTGGGCGCGCTCGGCCTGGTGGCGCCCGAACTGCAGATCGCGGACGAGTCGAGCCTGGTGGGCTATGCCAACTTCATGCAGGCTGCGATTGCCGCCGGCCGCGGTGAAGTGCTGCCCGACTACAGCGCTGAACTGGCCCAGGCCGGCGACGCGCAGGCGCTCGTTGAGCGTTATGCGCTGCGCCTGGCCGCGGGCGCGCTCAGCGCGCAGGCCAAGGACCTCATCGCCACTGCGGTGGGCAGCATCAGCGCAGCCAATGACACCGGCAGGCTGAATCGCGTTCGGGCCGCCATCCACCTCATCATGTGCTCGCCCGAGTACCTGGTGCAGAAGTAGGCAGGGCACCAGCCCGCACGAAGTGCAGAGGGTACCGCGATGAATCATTCACGCCTGCGCCGCCTCACGCGACGCGAGATTCTGCGGCGCGGGGGCGCCGTTTCGCTGGCCGGCATTGCAGCGCCGTGGGCGCTCAACCTCGCGGCGCTGGGCGAAGCCGCGGCGCAGACCGCCCACGACTACAAGGCCCTGGTCTGCGTATTCCTGTACGGCGGCAACGACCATGCCGACACGCTGATTCCCTACGACAGCGGCAACTACGACGCCTACCGGACGATACGCGGCAGCATCGCGCGCGAGCGCGATACGCTGAGCGGCACCGCACTGTTGCCCAGCGTCGCCCTGCCCGATGCGTGCCAGATGGCGCTCGCGCCCGAACTCGCGCGCCTGAAACGCCTCTTCGACGCCGGCAAGCTCGGCGTGGTCTTGAACATCGGCACCCTCATCGAACCGACCACGCTGGCGCAATACAAGGCCGGGAGCGTGCCCCTGCCCCCCAAGCTGTTTTCGCACAACGACCAGCAATCCGTCTGGCAAGCGTCACTTCCCGAAGGCGCCACGTCGGGTTGGGGCGGACGCTTGGGCGACCTCTTTCTCTCCTCCAATGGCAACTCCACCTTCACCTGCGTGAACCTGTCGGGCAACGCAGTGTTCATGTCGGGCCGGCAGGCGCTGCAGGTCCAGCTGTCCCCCACCGGCCCGGTGGCGCTGCGCGGCGCAGCGTCGCCGCTGTTCGGCTCGCAGGTGTGCAGCGACGCCTTGCGCGCCCTCGTCACTGCGCCGCACGCCCATCTGCTCGAAGGCGAATTGACCCGTGTGATGGGCCGCGCCATCGATTCCCACCACTCGCTCAGCGCCGCGCTCGCTGGCGTCGCAGCACTGGCCACGCCGTTCAGCGCCGCGAATCCCTTGGCCATGCAATTGCAGATGGTGGCGCGCGTGATCGCCGCGCGCGACGCGCTGGGTGCCCGGCGCCAGGTGTTCTTTGTCTCGATCGGCGGCTTCGACCACCACGATCTCCTGAGCACATTGCACCCGGGCCTGCTGGCGCAAGTGGCTGAGGCCATCACCAGCTTCTACGACGCCACGGTCGAACTCGGCGTGGCGAATCAGGTGACGACCTTCACCGCCTCGGACTTCGGACGAACGCTCACCTCCAACGGCGACGGCTCCGACCATGGCTGGGGAAGCCACCATTTCGTGGTGGGCGGTGCGGTGCGCGGCCAGCGCTTCTTCGGCGAGTTGCCGGCCACGGCGGTGAACGGCCCGCACGATGTGGGCCAGGGGCGACTGCTGCCGACCACGTCGGTTGACCAGCTCGCAGCGACGTTTGCGAGCTGGCTGGGCGTGAGCGCCACCGACATTGCGAGCGTCGTGCCCCATATCGTCAACTACAGCACCCGGGACATCGGCCTGTTCGCCTGAAAGCCTGAAAGACCCGGGCCTCGGCCGCGCCGCAGGCCGCGCCGCAGCGGCTCGCCATGCACGATGATGCGAGGCCATGCCGCTTCGATCACCCGCCCCTTCGCCGTGCTGAACGACACCGCGTCCGCCCCGCCCTTGCTCGAGATGCGAGACGTGACGCGGCACTACCGCCTGCCGCGCGAAACACTGTGGCGCAGCGCACCCCTCGTGCATGCCTTGGCGGGTGTGAGCCTGGTGCTGCATGCCGGGCGCAACCTCGGCGTGGTCGGCGAATCGGGGTCGGGCAAGTCGACGCTGGCACGCATCGCACTGGCCTTGGAGCCGCCGAGTTCGGGGCAGGTCTTGTTCCGCGGGCGCGACCTGAACCGGCTGGGTGCCGCCGACCTGCGCGGCGCCCGGCGCGATGTCCAGATGGTGTTTCAGGACCCCTATGGTTCACTCGATCCGCGCCAGCGCGTCGGGCGCATCGTCGCCGAGCCCTTGTTCCACACGTCGGCCACAGAGCGCCCCCCAAGCTCCGTGATAGCGCGTCCGCCGCCCGAGGGGCATGGGCAAGGCGGCAAGGCGGCATCGGCCCGTGTCCGCCGCGAACGCGTGGGCGAAATGTTGGACGCCGTGGGCCTGCGCGCATCGGACGCCGACAAGTACCCGCACGAGTTCTCCGGCGGGCAGCGCCAGCGCATCGCGATCGCGCGCGCCCTGATCACGCGGCCGAAGCTGATCGTCGCCGACGAACCCGTCAGCGCGCTGGACGTCTCGGTGCAGGCCCAGGTGCTGAACCTGCTGCAGGATCTGCAAGACCAATTCGGCGTGACCTACCTGCTCATCAGCCACGACCTGGCCGTGGTGGACCATGTGTGCGACGACGTGATCGTGATGTATGCCGGGCGGATTGTCGAGCAAGGCACGGGCGAGCTGCTGTTTCGCGCCGCGGCGCACCCCTATAC
>JBAQUQ010000326.1:0-7882 GCA_049297615.1 Burkholderiaceae bacterium | reverse complement strand
GAATAACCCCGGCGGGCGGGTGCGTGCCATCCTGACCCCGCGCGAGGGTTCGCGCGCCGCACTCGACGCAGCAGCGGCGGCCGACCTGGCGGCCTCGGCGGCGTCTCCGCAGCTGCATTTGAGCCCGGCGCTGAACGGAGCGCCTCGTTGATCTGGGCCGATGCTGGTGCGGGCCCGACCCAAAGCCCGAGGCCGCACCCTTGAGCACGCCGCACCGGCTCGAGGCCATCGGCTTGGAAAAATCGTACGGCACGCGCAAGGTCGTCAAAGACGTCCACCTGGGCGTTGACAGCGGCGAGGTGGTGGGCCTGCTGGGGCCGAACGGCGCGGGCAAGACGACGAGTTTCTACATGATCGTCGGCCTGGTGCGCGCCGATGCGGGAACCATCAGCATCGAGGGAAAGCGCATCGAACGCCTGCCGATCCACCAGCGTTCCAGGCTGGGCTTGAGCTACCTGCCGCAGGAGGCGTCGATCTTTCGCAAGCTCAATGTCGAGGAGAACATCCGCGCCGTGCTCGAACTGCAACGCGGCGCCGACGGCAAGCCGCTGCGGTCGGCCGTGATCGAGCCCCTGCTCGATGGCCTGCTGAACGACCTGAGCATCGAAAAACTGCGCGACTCGCCAGCGCCGGCGCTTTCGGGCGGGGAGCGCCGGCGCGTCGAAATCGCTCGTGCCCTGGCCACACAACCGCGTTTCATCCTCCTCGACGAGCCGTTTGCCGGCGTGGATCCGATCGCCGTGATCGAGATCCAGCGCATCATCGGTTTTCTCAAGCGCCGCGGCATCGGCGTGCTGATCACCGATCACAACGTTCGCGAAACGCTCGGCATTTGCGACCGCGCCTACATCATCAGCGAAGGGCGTGTGCTCGCCGAAGGCACCGCGTCCGAGATCGTCGAGAACGCGGACGTGCGCAAGGTTTATCTCGGCGAGCACTTTCGGATGTAGTCGTGTCGCCCAGTCAAACAAGGAAGCGCCAGGGCCACCAAGGGGATTCGTTCGGGTCCGCCGGCCGGAGCGGCATGCGCATGGGGGCTGAGTCGGGCGCGAGGGCTCGATCGCGATGAAGCAGTCATTGCAGGTCCGCCTGTCCCAGCATCTGGCACTGACGCCGCAGTTGCAGCAGTCGATTCGGCTGTTGCAGCTCTCGACGCTGGAGCTGCACCAGGAAGTCGAGCAGATGCTCGAACAAAACCCCTTCCTCGAAGTCGACGAGGAGGCCGCGGCCCCGGGCGAGCCCTTGAGCGAGCGAAGTACAGCTGCCGAACGCGCCGGTGAACGCGAGACCGAGCGCGCCGCTGAAAGCGGCGGCGACCTCGGCAGCGACAGCAGCGATGGCGCCGATGAGCTGCGCGAACTCGACGCCGGCCAGCCCGGCGCGACGGAGCGCGACGACTGGGAAAACGGGACCGAAGGCGAGGACTTCGATGGCATTCGGGAAACGCCTGGCAAGTCGACGAGCGGCGGCGACGGCGACGACTTCGAAGCCCAGGAGCGCGATCGCGCACCACCGAGCCTGCAAGAGCACTTGCGCGAGCAGCTGCGCGGCATGCGCCTGAGCGCCGAGGACGCAGCCGCCGTACTGGCACTGATCGATTCGCTGAACGACGACGGCTATCTGGCCGACCCGATCGAGGAGATCGCGGCCCAACTGGCGGGCGATGGCGTCGCGGCCGAACGACTCGAAGAGCTGGCGGCGCGCCTGCGCTGCGCCTTGCGCTGGGTGCAAAGCATGGAGCCCTGCGGCGTGGGCGCGCGCGACCTGGTCGAATGCCTGATCCTGCAATTGCGCCAACTGCCGCGCAGTGAAGTGCAGGCTATCGCCATCATCGTGTGCAAACAGCACCTCGACTTGCTGGCGCGGCGCGACACGAAAAAGTTGCTCGCCGCTACCGGCGCCGACGAAGACCTGCTGAAACAAGCACAGGCACTCATCAAGACGCTCGAGCCCAAACCCGGGCGCCAGTTTGCCAACGCCGAAAGCCTGATCATCGTGCCCGACGTGTTCGTGCAAAAAGCCGGCCGCGCCTGGAAAGTCCTGCTCAACGCCGATGTGATGCCACGCTTGCGCATCAATGACATGTACGCCAACGCGATCCGCCAGCCGCGCGGGGCTCGCGGCGGCACGGCGGGCGTGAACGGTGGTGGCGCCGGCCTGACCACGCGCCTGCAAGAAGCGCGCTGGTTCATGAAGAACATCATGCAGCGCTTCGACACGATACGGCGCGTCTCGCAGGCCATCGTCGAGCGCCAGAAGGGTTTTCTCGCGCATGGAGCGATCGCCATGAAACCGCTCGTGTTGCGCGAGATCGCCGACGAACTCGGTCTGCACGAGTCGACGATTTCGCGCGTGACGACGGCCAAATACATGTCCACGCCGTTCGGCACGTTCGAGCTGAAGTACTTCTTCGGCTCATCGCTGAGCACCGATGCCGGTGGCAATGCGTCGAGCACCGCCGTACGCGCCCTCATCAAGCAGCTCGTCGGCGCCGAGGACAGCGTCAAGCCCTTGTCCGACAGCCAGATCGCGCAGATGCTGGAAGAACAAGGCATCCAGGTCGCGCGGCGCACCGTCGCCAAGTATCGTGAAGCGCTGCGCATCGCGCCGGCGAATCTGCGCCGCGCGATTTAGGAGCTGCGCGATGCACGATCTGCCCGGGCCTTTGCACCTGTTCCTGCCCTGCGCCGCCGGCGTCGAGAGCCTGCTGGGCGAAGAAGTTCAGAGCTTGCTGCCGCACTCGCCGGTGCGCAGCCAGCGCGGCGGCGTCGCCTTACAAGGCGCAGCGGGCGACATGATGGCTTTGAACCTGGGCAGCCGGCTGGCCCAGCGCGTCCTCATCCAGGTCGCGCACGGGCCCTATCGCGACGAGACCGATCTGTACCGCCTGGCGCTCGGAATCGACTGGGCGGCCTGGATCACGCCGCGCCACACCTTGCGCGTGGACACCACAGCGCATCGCTGTCCTTTGAAGAGTTTGAACTTCGCCGCCTTGCGCATCAAAGACGCGGTGTGCGATCGCTTGCGCGACGCCACGGGCGAGCGACCGAACGTGGATACCTCGCGGCCGGACTTGCCCCTGCTGCTGCACTTGGACGAGCAGCGCGCCACGCTCTATGTCGACAGCTCGGGCGTGGCGCTGTTCAAGCGAGGTTGGCGCGAAGACACCGGGGACGCGCCGCTCAAGGAAACGCTGGCCGCGGCCATGCTCGCTGCGGCAGGCTGGCGCGGCTCGGCGCAGGCGGGCGGAGCGCTGCACGACCCGTGTTGCGGTTCGGGCACGATCGCCATCGAAGCTGCGCAAATCGCCTGCGGCATGGCTCCCGGGCTAAAGCGTCGTTTCGCCTTCCAGCAGCAACTGCCGTTTTGCACGCCCGCTCTACAAGCCCATTGGCAACGCTGCCAAAGCCTGGCGCAGGCGGCTTTTCACGCCAGTGCGGTGCCGATCTTTGCCAGCGACGTGTCGTTTCGCATGGTCGATTTCGCGCGGCGCAACGCGCGGCGTGCTGGCGTCGAAGAGGCCATCGTGTTCAACGGCGGCGATGCGCTGGAGCGCGCAGCGCCGCGACTGGCGCCGGACATGCCGGGAACCTTGATGCTCAACCCGCCTTACGGCGAACGCATCGAGGCGCTGGGCAAGGCGGGCACGTCGGCACGCGCAGCGCCGCCGACGTCGACGCTGCCACGTGCCGACGACAACCGCAGCGCGCCTTCAGACTTCTTTGCACGCTTGGCCAGTCATTGGAAGCGCGCCTACACCGCGCACCCGGCCGGCTGGACCGCCTATGTCCTCAGCCCCGACATGAAATTGCCCGGCGTGATGCGCTTGAAAGAATCGCGCCGTGTGCCTTTGTGGAACGGACCGATCGAATGCCGGCTGTTCCGCTTCGATCTGCTCGCAGGCTCGGCACGCACCGTGCGTGGCCCGGCCAGCGTGCAGCCGTGACTGCCCTGGCGCCGCACCTGCTATGAAACGACCGCTGATTGCCCTGGACGCCGACGGCGTCTTGCTCGACTTCCACCTCGCCTATGCGAGCGCCTGGCAGCGCGCTTTCGGCGCTTATCCGCGCGAGCGCGACCCGGATGCCTATTGGCCGATCGATCGCTGGGACGTGGAGCGACTCGACGCCACGCGTCGCGCTCAATTTCGCGAGAAATTCGACGAGCTGTTCTGGTCCACCTGTCCGGCCTTGCCGGGCGCCGTTGAAGCCTGCCACCGGCTGGTGGGGGCAGGATTCGAGTTGATTTGCGTCTCTGCACTTGACGAGCAATACGGCGCGGCGCGGGCGCGCAACTTGCGCGAACTCGATTTCCCGATCCACCGCGTTATCGCCACCGGCAGCGCCGATAGCGGCCGCAGCCCGAAGGCCGAGGCGATCGAGGATCTGCGCCCGCTCGCCTTCGTTGACGACTATTTGCCCTTCCTGCGCGGCATTCCCGCGCAAGTGCACACCGCCCTGGTGTTGCGGGCCCCCAATGGCAGCCCGAATACGGGTGCAGAGATGCAGCTGGCGAAATCGGTGCACCAGGACTTGGCTGGATTCACGATGCATTGGCTGGCGACCCAGCCGCAGAGCGCGCCTACATCGCCTTGAACAGGTGGGCGTACAGCCGGCTCACGCTGAGCCTCTCGGTGCGACCTCGCAGTGTGAGCGAGACCCGTCCCGATTCTTCACGCGTCGCACTCGCGATCCAGCGCGCCTGTACGACCAAGCCGCGGTGCACTTGCCAGAAGCGCTGCGCATCGAGCCGCGGCAGCAATTCGCGCAATGAGAGTCGGATCAAATGTTCGCGCTCGGCAGTGATGACGCGCAAATATTTGTCGGCCGCTTCGAAATAGATCACGTCGTCCACTGGCACCAGGTGCACTGTCGCGCCCACGCCAGCCTGAAGCACTTCGAGCTTTGGCGTCGTCGCGGCGGGCTCCGTCGGTGCAAGCAGTGCACGCAGCTGCTCGACGGCTTGGGCGAGGGGGCTTGGCGCCGGCGGCAAGTGCGGGCCCGGGCCTGCCGAGCTTTGGACTGATCTTTGTGCCAATCTTTGGCGCAAGCGCTCGCAGCAGCTGGCCAGACGCTCGGGTTGCACGGGCTTGAGCAGATAGTCCACCGCCTGCGCCTCGAAAGCCTGCACCGCGTAATGCTCGTAGGCCGTGATGAAGACAAGCAGGGGGAAGTTGCAGTTGCCGTTCGCGCCCCCGTCGGGCCAGTCTTCGGCCAACGCTTGCGCGACTTCCAAGCCGCTCAGCGCCGGCATGCGGATGTCGAGGAAACACAAGGTCGGCTGGTGCTTCAACGCTTGCTGCACCGCTTGCACGCCGTCCCCGACATTGGCAACGACGCGCAACTGCGGCCAGTGCTGGGCGAGATCGGCCTGCAGCGCGCGTGCGAGAAGGGGCTCGTCTTCGGCGATCAGCGCCGTGGGTGCGCTGAGCGTGGTGGGTGTGGTCGGGTTCATGCTGAAGGCCCGGCTGCGTCCAGCGGCAGCTTGATGCGCGCCAGCACCCCGCCCTCGGCGTCGGTCGCAGCCTCGAGCGTCAACATAGCGCGATCACCATACAGCACGTGCAGGCGTTCGCGCACTTGGCTCAGGCCGAACGCCGTCTTGCCCGCCGCGCCGGCAGCATCACCCGATGCAGCAGCCGCGCGGATCAGGCCAACACCGGTATCGCGCACGGTCAGGCAAAGCTGCTGACCCTCGCGCTGTGCGCTGACGTCGATGCGCCCGCCTTCGACGCTGGGCTCCAAGCCGTGTTTGATGGCGTTCTCGACGAGCGGCTGGAGCAGCAGGGGCGGCACGGGCAGCTCGCGCAGCTCGGCGGGCAGGCGCAAATCCGTGCGCAAGCGCTCGCCCATGCGCACCGACATGAGTGCCAGGAAGTCCTCGACACGCTCGAACTCTGCCGCCAGCGCATGCGCGTGGCTGCGCGACGCGCTGAGGGTGGCGCGAAGGTAGTCGATGAGTCGATCGAGCATCGCCTGGGCGCGCGGCGGATCGAGCGCGATGAGCACGCGCATATTCGCCAGCGTGTTGAACAACAAATGCGGTTCGAGTTGCGACTGCAGCAGGGTCAGCTTGGCCAAGGCGGCGCCGCGTTCGCTCGCGGCGAGCCGGGCGCGCTGCTGTTCGGCGCGGCCTCGACTGTGAAAGAAATAGATCGCAACGCTCGAGGCAAACACGGTGCCGGCCAGAATGGCGGCCAGGCGGCGCGGCTCGGAAGTCAAGAGCTGCCAGGTCGAGCAACCGCAATAGGCGTCGCCGATGAAGGTTCCTAGCGCGTAGCCGCCCACGACACCGATGACCACCAGAGGAACGGCCCGTGGCGGGTTCGGCCAGCCCACGTTTGCATTCGGGCGCAGCGCAACGCGCCCGAAGTCGATGATGGCCCAAATGCTCAGGCCGATGGCCTGCGAATAGACGAACTTGATGTCCCAGGCGCCGGGCGACGCCAGCAGGTGCAGCGCCCACAGCACGCAGTTGAAGGCGAAGGCCTGAACCAAGTGGCGGCCGAAGGCCGGCTTGGCGCCGGGGGGGAGGTCGGCGTGCGACATTGGCGAGGCGAGATCGGCGCGAGGCGCAGACGGTTGACGGAGTGCGTCGGCCATTGTGCGATACGCCCTAGTGGTCGGGTTCGGCCTCAGAACGGCCAAGTCACTGCGAGCATGGCTGTCTGGTTTTGCGGCAACTGTGCAAGCAACGCATCGGCCGGGCCGCCAACGACGCGCCAGGCGGCGTTGAGGCGCAAGTGCTCGCCCTGCCATTGCAGCGCAGCGGTCGTGACATGGCCGCGGTCGCTCGGGGTGACGAGTGCGTCGATCGACAGCACCCAGCGCGTCGCCTGCCAGGCCAGGCGCGCGAAGGCATTGTTGCGGCGCAGATTGCTCGCGGCAAAGGGCGTGGCTTGCCAGGCCAGGTTGCCGGCAACAGGCGTCGCCGGCAGCCGGCCGGTTTGGCCACCGAGGACGGCGAGGGCGCGATTGCGCGCGCTCCATGCGGCCCAGTCATGGTCGGCGAGCGTGGTCCCGTCGTACCACCATTCGACGAGCAAGCTGAGGTGTTGCTCGCCGGTCCAACTCGCACCGAGCAGGCCCTGGGCCATACCGCCCAGCGTGGCCTGGCGCCAGGGATTGGCCGGCGCCGGTGTCGTACCGGCCTGCGGGTCGAGCTGCCAGCCGTCGTGGCGCTGCAACATTCGCGCCGAGGCGTGCAGTTCCAGCTCGTCGGAAGGCACCCAGGCGAGCGCCGCGCCGAGGCTGGCACGGGTGTGCTGGCCCCAGCGGCCGAAGGCATACCAGTCGGTAGCGCCGTCGCGTGCGTAGCCGCGCGCGGCCAAGGCACTCTCCGAAGCACCGCGTTGTTCGTCGAGAGAGGCATTCGCGCGGTTCGGATTCACCCACACCAGTGCGCCGGCCGTCTGCGCGCCGTAGCGCTCGATCTCGACCAGGGGCCGGCCCTCTGGCGTGGTGGAGAGCAAGCTGCGGCGCGCTTCCTGCTGCACCACATCGTTCGGGCGAAATCCGTAGCCGACGTCCCACGCCACGATCTTCTTGCCGGCGCTGGCTTGCCACGCGCCAAAGTCGCCCGCCGCGAACCACTCGTTGACGCGGCCGTGGGAATGTGTCGTGCGCGTCGGGTTGGCGGCGTCCGGCTCGCGACGCTCGGCGGCCAGGACTGCGTTGCCGGCGATCGATGCGCGCATTGCGTCCGTCGCCGGTGCGCGCCAGATGCCGCGCAGTTCTGCTTCAGCCAGCGTGGCATTGGAGGCGGGCGCCGTGATGCCGGGGACGAGGCTATTCGCGGCGGCCAGCGGCCCTGCGCTGTTGGCGCGTCGAGCGTCCCAGCGCAGGCGCAGCTCGCCGCCGGCGTCGTCAGCATTCACGCACGC
>JBAQUQ010000325.1:0-1584 GCA_049297615.1 Burkholderiaceae bacterium | reverse complement strand
CCAGCAGGGTCGGCGCCGTGCCGGCGCCGCTCGAGGAGCGCGGCTGTTTGTCGTCGACCTGGCGCACGAAGGGCGTGCGCGTGCGCACCACGGCTTCGGTGCCCGACCAGAACTCGGCCAGCGTCGCATCGGTGCGTGCAAAGCCGCGCACGAGATGCGGCGTGATCAGCAGGATCAGCTCGCGGCTGCGCTGTTCGGTGCGCTTGGTGCCGAAGATCCGGTCCAGCACCGGCGACTCGCCGATGAAGGGCAGGCCCGAGCCGGCCTGCACGTCGTCGTCGCGGATCAGGCCCATCAGGGCCTGGGTTTCGCCGTCGCCCAGGCGCAGCACGGTCGAGGCGTTGCGCGTCCCGACTTCGTAGGCGATGGTGCCCGCATTCGTCTTGGTCTGGGTGCCCAGCGAAGAGACGTCCAGGTTGATCTTGATCGCCACCGTGTCGTCGGCGTGGATGGTCGGTTCGGCCTCGATCTTGATGCCCACGTCGATGTATTGGATCTGCTCGGTCGTCACCGCCGCATTGCCGGCCTGGCCGGCGGACGTCGTGCCGACGATCGTGCTCGAAATCACCGGCACGCGGTCGCCCACGTGGACGCGCGCCTTCTCCTTGTTGCGCACGCGCACGCGCGGATTGGCCAGGGTCTTGGTGTCGCCGTCGGTGCGCAGCAGGCGCAGGCCGTAGCCGTTGTCGGCGGCGATCGTGTTGCGGTTCAGCACATTGATGCCGGCGATGGTTCCGCTCGGGCCGGTGAACGCGCTCGGGTAGCTCACGCCCAGGTCCCTCACCTTGCTGCGCGAGACCTCGAGGATCTCGAGCTCCAGGACGACTTCAGGGTCGGTCGTGTCCTGCGCCGCGATCAGGCGCTCGGCGGCGCGGATCACATCGGGCGTGTCGCGCATGACGATCATGTTGATCCGCTCGTCGATATAGATGTCCCTGGACTTGAGCATGGTTCGCAGCAGGTTCAGCGTCTGCTTCGGATCGGCATTGCCCAGGTGGAAGCTGCGCATCAGCAATTCCTGGTGCTCGCGCAGTTTTTGCGGCGTGTTCGGGTAGATGAGGATGGTGTTCTCGTTCAGGACCTTCTTCTCCAGCTGGTGGTTCTGCACGATCAGGTCCAGGGCGTCCTCGATGAGCACATTGCGCACGAAGATCGACGCCTTGAGGTCGGGGCGAACGTCGCGGTCGAGGATGAAGTTGATTCCCGCCGAGCGCGCCAGCGCCTCCATCACGAGTTTCAGCGGCGCATCGCGGAATTCGAGCGTGACCGGGTTCTGCAGCTTGGACTTGAGCGCGGGCACGGCGAGCGCGCGCTGGCGCTCCTGCTCGCGCAGCTCGCGTTCGAGCTTGCGCGCTTGCGTGTGGTTCGGGTTTTCCGCGAGGATCGCCTTGACCATCAGTTCGGCGCTGACGCTGTCGCCGGCGGCGAGCTTGGCCTGGGCGTCCTCGGCAAGCACCTGGTGGCGGCGCGCCGCGTCGATGGCGGTCAGGCCGCTCTTGGCGCGCGCATTGCCTGGGTCGATTCCCAGCACCTGGGCGAGGGCGTCGCCGGCCGCGTCGAGCCGGCCCGCGGCGAACTCCGAGC
>JBAQUQ010000324.1:0-3214 GCA_049297615.1 Burkholderiaceae bacterium | reverse complement strand
GCTGCGGGCAGTGCCGGGCTGCTGCGCAGCCACTGCTCGATGGCCGCTGACGGTGCCAGGCCGGGGTCCATCTCCTGCTCGGGCAGCGCATCGCCGTAACGGGCGACCAGCACATGGCGCACGCGTTCGGTCTCGGGCAGGGCGTCGTTCGCCGCGTGCACGATGGGTGCGAGGTCGGCGCTGCAAATGACGACCCGTGCTTGCGGGTCGGCGATGTAGTGCTTGAACTCCTCGGCGCGGTTCATCGGATTGACCGGCACGAGCACGGCGTTGGCGCACCACACGGCGTAACACGCCGTCGCGAACTGCGGGCAGTTCTGCATGAACAGAGCGACCCGATCTCCGCGATCCACGCCCACGCTCTGCAGCCAGCCGGCGAGGGCGCGGGCCGCCTCGTGGAGTTGCGAGTAACTCAAAGGCCGGCCGAAAAAAAGGTAGGCGGCCTTGTCGGGGTAACGCCGCGCCGCGACCTCGAGGTTGAACCACAGCGTGGTGCGCGGCACGACCAGGTCGCGCGGCAGACGCTTCGGCCAAATCTTGTGGTGCGGGCGATCGGCAGTCGTTTCGGACACAAGGGGCTCCTCGCGCAGCTTCGGTGCGAACACTTGAATCTCTCCTCATCGGGTGAAGAAAGCAGCCCGGTTCGAGGCGGTAGGATGGCTATGCCGATTGTGGGCCAGGAGCTCGGCGGGCTCGGGGTCGGGCCCGCGCCGGCGCCGCACCAGGAAGGATCGATGAACCGTGCGTGCTTCGTTCACATTGGCAATCCCATGCGTGCTCAGCGCTGCCTTCCTGGCCGCCTGCGGCGCAGGCGGCACAAGTCCGAGCCTTGACAGCCTGGCCCCCACGGCCACGCTCGTTTCCCCTGCCGCCTTCGCCGACAACCTCACCGGCACCTGGACTCTCAGCGCGACGGCGAGCGACAACGTCGGCGTCACGCTCGTCGAGTATCAAGTCGACGGCGGGCCCGTCGGCAGCACGGGCAACGCCCCGCTGTACCTGCAGAATGTGGCGACCGGCGACTATGCAGCAGGCCAGCATGTGGTGCGCGCGCGGGCACGCGACGCGGCCGGCAATGTATCGCCTTGGTCCAGCGCGACGGTGCGTTTCAGCGGCACGGCCAGCGTCGCCCAGGGTTTCAGCAAGGACGAAGCGTGGGTCGCGGGGCTCACGGCCGCCACCTCGATGGCACAAGCGAGCGACGGCCGCTGGTTTGTTGCCGAGCAAGGTGGAGCCCTGCGGGTCGTGAAGGGCGCCAATTTGCTGCCCACGCCGTTTCTGCAACTCGCCGTCAATTCGGCAGGCGAGCGCGGCCTGATCGGCGTGGCCCTGCACCCGAACTTCGCGATCAACGGCTTTGTCTACGTGCACTACACGACGGGGACCGCACCGCTGCACAACCGGGTCAGCCGCTTCCAGGCCGTGCCCGCCAATTCGGACATGGTTTTGCCCGGCAGTGAAGTTTTCATCGTCGACGATTTGCCGGAACTCGGCACCACCAACCATAACGGCGGGGCGATCCACTTCGGCAGCGACGGAAAACTCTACGTCGGAGTCGGCGACAACACGGTCGGCGCGAACGCGCAAGACCTGGACAGCCCGCTGGGCAAGTTGCTGCGCTTCAACGACGACGGAACGATTCCCGGCGACAACCCTTTCTTCGCCACGCGCACCGGGCTTGCGCAAGCGATCTGGGCGTATGGCCTGCGCAACCCTTTCACCTTTGCCGTGGAGCCGGGCAGCGGGCGCATCCACATCAACGACGTGGGCGAAAACTCGTGGGAAGAAATCAACCGCGGCGCCGCCGGCGCCGACTACGGCTGGCCCGGCAGCGAGGGGCCGACCGCCGCCACGGGAGTCACCGCGCCGCTGTTCGCCTACCCGCGCAATCCGACCGCGCAGCCCGGCACCGGGCCGGGCGGTTTCTTTACGGGCGCGGCAATCGCCGGGGGCACCTTCTACCCCGCCACGGGGACCTTCCCCGCCGAGATGCGCGGCAACTATTTCTTCGCCGATTTCGTCAATCGTTTCGTCGCCAGACTCGACCCGGCCAATGGCGACGCGGCGTATGCCTTTGCCAACCTCGGCGCGAACCCGGTGGACGTCCAGGTCGGCATCGACGGGGCTGTGTATGTGCTGACCCGAAGCGCCATCACGCGCATCGCAGCCAACTGATCCGCCGGCGCAGCCGAGCTCAACCCCCAGGGGGCAATCGGCCCGACGCGGCGAGCATGCGATGCCAGGCCTCGTGGTCGCGCCCGGGGTGCAGGCTGCCGCATTGCTTGCAGGTGCGGGCCTCGATCGACGACGCGTAGAAGCGCCGCAAGAGCGCGGGCGGGTCGGTGAGGACATCGGCCACTTGCAGTTCCATGCGCGTGACCAGGCTGCCGCAGTGCGCGCAGTGCCACTGAAAGGCGTCCAGGAGCCCCGGCGGGCGCTTGCGTTCGATCACCACGCAGCGACTGTCGCGCATCGGGCGCTGGGGCGAGTACAGCAAATGCGACGGCTTCAGGAAGATGTCGCCCTCGCGCAGCTCGATCCGCTCGTAGCGACCGCGGTCCCAGACCAACAGATAAGCTTCGCCCAGAATTTGATAGAAAAACTCCTCGAGCGGGTCGTCGTGAAAGTCGCTTCTTGTGCTCGGGCCGCCGACCACGGTGACGATGGTGTCGGCGTCCTTCCAGACCTGCACATTGCCCACCGGCGGCTCGAGCAAATGGCTGTGGCGCGCCAGCCAGCGCGGGAAGTTGAGCGGGCGGCCGTAGCTGAAGCCGGGCATGCGTATCTCCTTCATCTCGTCGTGTTGGAAAGCTCAAGCACCGCAGCTCGGCGCCCGAGTTCGGCGATGCCGGCAACCGAAGTGCATCCAGCAGGGCTGCTCGGCTTCATGAGCAGCGGTGCTGCGGCACGCTCGTCCTCGTCGATGCGCAAGCGTGCTGCGCCGGCGTCGCGCAGATCGATCAAGGTGAAGCCTGGGTCGGCCTGGGGTTGGACTGCGTCGCACTCGGTGTGGGTTTCACAGGCGCCGTGCTGCGGGGCGGGGCGGCCACCGGCGTTGCGCCAGCTGTCGGCAGCGGCCGCGAGGCGCCGAATTTCCACCCCAGGCCGGCGGCAAGCACAACAGTCGCGACGATCGCTGCCAACACGAGAGCACGTTTCGACGCGCCCGAGCGTTCACCCGTCGGCGTTGCGGCCTGCGCACCCAGCCCGCCCG
>JBAQUQ010000323.1:0-4437 GCA_049297615.1 Burkholderiaceae bacterium | reverse complement strand
ACACCCAAACCCTGGACCTCGCCCAGGCCTACACCGCCCTCGAACTGTGCCCCACCGTCTTGAGCGTGCTCAACCGCTCCAACACCGACTCCGATCACCGCCACTATGGCCATTACTCGGATTGAGGCAAGGGCTGTGTTTGGTCGCACTGCCCGTGAGGTCGCCTACGCGAGCCTTATTCGACGCTGACCGATGTACGAATCGCATTTCGGGTTTAGCGGCCCACCGTTCCAACTCGTACCGGACCCGGGCTTCTTTTTTGGCAGCAGAGGGCACAGCAATGCGCTGGCCTTCCTGCGTTCGGCGGCGCAGCAGGGCGATGGATTTCTCGTCGTTACCGGCGAGATCGGCGCGGGAAAAACAACCCTGGTGCGCATCTTGCTGGAAGGGCTCGACGCCCACCAAGTCACGGCCGCGACACTGGTCAGCACGCAACTGGAGTCGGGCGACCTGCCACAAGCCATCCTGCTGGCATTCGGTGCCGCGCACGCCGCCGGAACACGTGCGCAACTGAGTGCGAGCCTCGAGGCCTATCTGAGCGACTTGGCGGCTCAGGGGCGCCGCGCGCTATTGATCGTCGACGAGGCGCAGAACCTGAAGCGTGGCCTCATGGAGGAGCTGCGCATGCTCAGCAACTTGCAGTACGGCGCAAACGCCTTGCTGCAGGTATTCCTGGTCGGCCAGCCGGACCTGCGAACCCTGATGCAGGCCAAGGCCATGGAGCAATTGCGTCAGCGCGTGACGGCCTCGTGCCATCTCGGGCCGCTCGATGCCAGCGAAACGAGTGCCTATGTACAGCACCGCCTGCGCCGGGTGGGATGGATAGGAAATCCACCCATCGAAGCGCTAGCGTACGCGGCGCTCCACGAATGGACCGCGGGCATTCCGCGGCGCATCAATCGCCTGTTCAATCGCGTCTTGCTCGCGACTTTCCTCGAGCGCCAGAAATCGATCACGGCCGAGGCGGTTGAGCAGATCGCGCGCGATCTGCGCAGCGAAATCGGCGAGTCGGACGAAACATTGCCGATGCAGGCAAGCTACGTCCTTGCCGAACCACCAGATACGCGCTGCGCAGCCGAGGTTCGGCCGGCAGCGCCAAGCGTCGCTGCGCAGACGCCGATCGTCCACCCAGCCGCGCCTTCAGGCGATCCGTCAAGGGTAAGCCACATCGCCGACGCGACCAGCGCGCCGGTTCGTGCGCTGGACCCTGCGGCCGACTCGGTGCATGAACCGGTTGCAAGGATCCTCACCACAGCCTCGCACGCGGCGGGTCCTGCAATTGCCGTCGAGCCACAGTCTGGCGCTGCTCCCCCGACTGTGTCCACGGTCCCTGTTCCCGAAGAAGACGAGGACGCACACGACAGCGCATTCACGGGGGGATTCACAAGCGCAGCGGCCGAGCCGCGCGTTGCGCCACCTGCAACGCGTTCACAAGCGAATCTGCCGGGTCGAACTCCCGCTAGCGCGGCAGCCCAAGTCACGCGCCGCATGCCACACGACGCCGCGCTGGGCAAAGCTGAGCGCAAGGCACCGCCTGGGCAGGGCCCTGCGCCCGCGCCAGGCGCGCCACCCATCGAGGCGACAGCGCGGCCGCCTGAACATCGAAGCGCCGACAGGCGCAGCACGGCCGCGGGCGAGGCCCGTGCCGGCGTGTCGCCCGCGATGCACCCCGCGGTGGACGAGCCGCTCGTGCTCTTGGTGGACTGCGCCAACGAGTACGTAAAAGCGCGCGCGCTCGGGCGGGTGCTGAGTGAGGAGCCGACCCTGCCGCCGGCCTTGATCGTGCACACCGGGAGTCTCCTGAGCTTGCACGTGGGCGAAGAGATTGCCGGTGTGATGCCGCAGAAGACACAGGATGTGCATCTGGACATCAACGAACACGGCGGCGCGGCGAGCGCGGCCCTGGCAATCACCCGCTTCGACGCCCTGCTTCGGGGCTACCGCCCGAAGGCCATTCTCGCGATGGGCGCGAGCGACACTTTGCTGACCTGCACCTTGTTTGCGCACAAGAGCGGCATTCCCGTGTTGCGCAACGACGCAGGCCGGCGCAGAGCCTGGTCGCGCCCGGGTGAACAGATGAATGCCGTGCTGCTCGAGCACCTCGCCGACAGTGCCTACATCGGCGACCTGGCCACCTTCTACACCCTGTACCGCGCGGGAATTCCGACCGAGCGCGTGCTATTGGTCGGTAACCTGGCCGACAACGTGGTCCATTGCGCGGCACAACACATGGTGCACCCGAGAGAGATCATGCGCCGCGCCGGTGTCGTGCCCGAGGTACTGAACGGCGCATCAGGCTACGCGCTTTGTACGGCGCAGTTCGAATCGCCGCGCGCTGCGGCCGAAGAGGGTCTCGAGCTGATCGCCATGTTGACCCAAGTGGCTCGAGAGATTCCCGTGTTGTGGGCGGCCAATCCAGTCACGTTGCGGGAAATCGAGTCCCTCGGCAAGCGCACAGCGCTGAAACAAGCACGTATCGAAGTTGCTGCATCACTCGCCTACCTCGACTGCATCGATTTGCTGCGCGGCGCTCGCTGCCTGCTGTCGGGCAGCGCGGGGCGTTTCCTGGACGACGCCGTCGCCCTTGCAGTGCCCAGCATCGTGCTCGGCAAGGGAATGGTCGTGCCGGTGAAGAGCACCGAGGCGATGCAACTCAGCGTGGCCCTGCCCGTCAACAAGTTATCTACGGCGTTGGCCGAGGTGCTCGCGCAGCCGGCCGAGCCGCGCGATGCGGCAAGCTTTTGGGACGGTGGCGCAGCAGCACGGATCGCGCTGCATCTTGCTGAGTGGTTGCCCAACCGGGCCGGCAAGGACACGGGCGCAACGCCTTCGTCGATTGCGCCCCATTTCCCTGAGCGTGCGCCGAAACACAGCGACGCCCAGGTCGAAGACGTCGCAGCCTCCTGATCGAGTCTGCCTCGTTTTCAACGCAACACTTCGTCGAGCACTTCGACCCAGTGCCTGACCGGCGTGGTCGTGCCGCTCTGCAGGTGCTGGATGCAGCCGATATTGGCTGAGACGATGACCTGGGCGTGCGGGCTCTCCAATTGCGCGAGCTTGCGGTCGCGAAGCTCGGTGGCCAATTGCGGCTGCAGGATCGAATACGTGCCGGCCGAGCCGCAACAGAGATGAGCGTCGGCGCGGGCCAGCCTCACCTCGAACCCCAATTCGTTCAGTGAAGCTTCGATCGTGCCGCGCAACTGCTGGCCATGCTGCAAGGAGCATGGTGGGTGCAGGGTCAGGTGGCGCTGAGCGATCGCTTGCAACAGCGGTTTCAATGTCGGTGCGATGTCGGGCAGCAGTTCGCTCAGGTCGCGCGTCAGGCCGGCAATTCGTGCCGCGCGCTGTGCATACGCCGGGTCGGCGGCCAGCGCCTGACCGTATTCCTTGACCGTGACGCCGCAGCCCGAGGCGTTCATCACGATCGCCTCGACTGCGCCGGACTCGACCTGCGGCCACCAGGCGTCCACATTGCGCCGCATATCGGCCAAGCCTCCGGCGCGGTCGCCCAGGTGGCTTCGAATTGCACCGCAGCACCCGGCCGTGGCGACCACCAAGGTTTGGATGCCGGCAGCGTCGAGCACGCGTGCCGTCGCACTGTTGATGTTGGGCATCATGGCCGGCTGAACGCAGCCGAGCAACAGCAGCACTTTGCGCGGGTGTTCGCGCGTCGGCCACCGATGCGCGCCGGCTCCCTGGCGCGGTGCCACCTTGTTCTGCAGCGCCGCCGGCAACAGGGGCCGCAGAGCCTGGCCGAGCTTGAACGCGGGCGCGAAAAGCGGCGAGGTCAAGCCCTCCTTGAGCGCCCAGCGCAGCGCCGTCTCCTGGACGGGGCGTTCGACGCGCTGGTCGACGATGTGGCGCCCGATGTCCACCAGGCGTCCGTACTCCACACCCGAAGGGCACGTGGATTCGCAATTGCGACACGTCAGGCAGCGGTCGAGATGCGACTGCGTCTTGCGCGTGACGGGCGAGCCTTCGAGAACCTGCTTGATCAGGTAGATGCGCCCACGAGGCCCGTCGAGTTCGTCGCCGAGTAGTTGATAAGTCGGGCAGGTCGCAGTGCAAAAGCCGCAGTGCACGCACTTGCGCAGGATGGCTTCGGCGTCGGTACCGTCCGGCGTGCCCTGGAATTGCGCGCTGAGTCGGGTTTGCATGCGGTGCCGTGCTCAGAGCCCGGGGTAGAGCCGGCCAGGGTTGAAGATACCTGATGGGTCGAAAGCCTTCTTCAGTTCGCGGTGGATGCGGTCCAGCGGCGCGCGCAGCGGTGCGAACGCACCGCCTTCCTTGCGACGCGCGCGAAACAGCGTGGCATGGCCGCCTGCGCGCTCGGCGGCGTCACGAACCACCCCGGCGGGCAGCGGGCTGCGCAGCCAACGTTGCGCTCCGCCCCACTCGATCAGTTGCTCGCCGGCCAGATTCAAAGGGGGCGTCACC
>JBAQUQ010000322.1:0-7654 GCA_049297615.1 Burkholderiaceae bacterium | reverse complement strand
GGCATGGCCAGCCAGGCGCTGCGCGTCCTTGCCGTCGCCAGCGTCGAAGACGACGCGCTGGCCGCCGCCGACGGCTACGATGCCTTGGCCGGCCGTGCCACCCTGCTCGGGCTGATCGGCCAGATTGACCCGCCGCGCGAGGAGGTCAAGGTGGCCGTCGCGCAATGTCGCGCGGCCGGCATCCGCCCGATCATGGTCACCGGTGACCACAAGCTCACCGGCCTGGCCATCGCGCGCGAGCTCGGCATCGCCCGCGACGGTGACCACGCGGTGGACGGCGCCGAACTGGAGCGCATGAACCAAGCCGAACTGCTCGAAGGCCTGGACCGCATCGCTGTATTCGCGCGCGTGCACCCGGCGCAGAAGCTGCGTATCGTCGAAGCGCTGCAAGCGCGCGGCGACGTGGTCGCGATGACTGGCGACGGCGTCAACGACGCGCCGGCGCTGGCGCGCGCCGATGTCGGCGTGGCGATGGGCGTCACCGGCACCGAGGTGGCCAAGAGCGCGGCCAAGATCGTCATCACCGACGACAACTTCGCAACGATTGTCGGCGCGGTCGAACAGGGCCGCGTGGTCTACGGCAACCTGAAGAAGGTGATCCTGTACCTGTTCGCCACCTCGATGGCCGAGGTGCTGGTGCTGCTGCTGGCCCTGGTGCTGGGTTATCGGCTGCCGCTGGCCGCGGTGCAGATCCTGTGGATCAACATCGTCACCGAAGGCACGGTAACGGTGAATCTTGTGATGGACCCGCCTGAGGGCGACGAGATGAAGCGCGAGCCGGTGGCGCGCAACGACCGGCTGCTCAGCAACGAGATGCTGTGGCGCGTGGCGCTGATGACGCCGGCGATCGCACTGGCGACCTTCGGCTGGTTCGTCTGGCGCCAGGCCGGCGGCATGCCCTACGAAATGGCGCGTACCGAGACCTTCACCGTGCTCGCGGTGTGCCAGTGGTTCAATGTGCTGAACTGCCAGTCGGCCGCGCGCTCGACGCTGCAGTTCGGCATCTTCCGCAACCACTGGCTGCTGGGCGGGCTCGCCTTGAGCATCGTGCTGCAGGGCGCCGTGCTGTACTGGCCGCCCTTGAACGAGTTGTTCCACACCGTGCCGATCCCGCCGGCCGATCTGCTGCCGATCGTTGCAGTGGCCAGCGCGGTACTGTGGGTGGAGGAGCTGCGCAAGGTGTTCGTTCGCCTGCGGCGGACTCGCTCCGCCAGAAGGACAAGCCGATGTTGACTTCTTCGATCATCGCTTCGCGCATGGCGGTGCGATCCTGGGTGTGGGCCTCGCCGGCCGGCAGCACGATGCGGTAGTTCGTCAGCACCATGGTCGCGAACGCACGCGGTGTGAGCATCGTCACGCGCTCCACCGGGTTCGACGCCAGGTTGGTGCCCACCGCGCCAGCACCACTCCGATCTCGAGGGCGCCGCCTTGGGCACCGAGCTGATGCACGAGCTGATCCGCACGATGCGCGGGCACGGCACGCGGCGACGGGTGGCGACGGTGCTGGCGGAGAATGGCCGCATGTTGGCGCTGGCATGGGAGTTGAGCTTCTTACAGGGCCAGGCTGGCCACGCGAATGGAAAGTGCGATGTCCATCTCATGAGGCGGTCGGCCGTCGATACGAAGGCTGCACTTGAAACTCAGTGCGCAGACGCGCACTCGTCTTGTCCCGCACCAGCAGCGCGCGCCGCGCTGCCCCACCCACACGGAGAACCCATGAAAATCCTGCTCGCTGTCGACGGCAGCGCCTATACCAAGCGGATGCTCGCCTACGTCGCCGCCCACGACGACTGGCTGGGATCGAATCATCGCTACACGGTGGTGCACGCGGTGCCGAAGATACCCGCGCATCCCGCATCGTTCCTCGACCGCGAGGTGGTGAAGGGCTACTATCGCGACGAGGCCGAAAAGGTGTTCAAGCCGATTCGATTGTTCTTCAAGCGACACGCCATCGAGGCCGACTACGTCAGTCCGATCGGTCATGCAGCCGACGTGATCGCCGGGCTGGCCGACCGTGGCGCGTTCGATCTGATCGTGATGGGCTCGCACGGCCACGGCAGCGTCGGCAATCTGGTCATGGGTTCGGTGGTGACGAAAGTGTTGGCCGGTTGCAAGGTGCCGATGCTGTTGGTGCGCTGATCGGCAGCTTCGCTGCGCGCCGTGGCGTGCTCAAGGCGGTGGCGCTGGCATTGCGGCGCACCCCGGAACTGAACGGTTTCCATAGGTCGGCCTGAGCCAGCGCTTCGGCGTCGAGATTGCGCAATCGGATTACGCCCGCCTCGTGTCCATGAACGATGCGCTCGATGATCTGCAGATTCAACTCGCCGCCGGCGCGTCCACGGGCGGTGCTTCACGATTTCATTCGAGCAGACAAGGAATGAACAGGGTGATCGTCCGTCTGATGGCCACGGTGGTAGTGACGTTTGCAGCGGTGAGTGCCGGCGCGCGCCGCATCAACATCGCCATGTTGCGCAGCGTGGATGCAGAGGTGGGCGGCCAGGTGCGTGGCAGTGTGGTCCCCGGCGTGGGTCCGCAATCAACGGCACTGTCTTGGCTGGCCAACCGCCTTGACATGCTGCTGCTCGCGAGCGTGCTGGCGAGCGCCGGCTGCGCGGCACAGTCGACGCATGGTGCCGCGCAGGCGGACACAACACAGGCGCAGGCACACCCCATCCAAGTCGTGCGCCACGGCTGGCACTCCGGCATCGTCGTGCGTGCCGCCGACGTCCCAGAGGACGCATGGCCGGCGCGGCGCGACTTCGCCGACGCCGAATACCTCGAAGTCGGCTGGGGTGACCGCGCCTATTACCAGGCAGCAGATCCTCCGGCCTGGCTCGGGCTGCGCGCGCTCCTGTGGCCGGGTGCGGGCGTGCTGCACATGGTGGCCTTCAGCGGCCCGGCGGAGCGCCACTTCCCGGCCGCCGAGATCGTTGCACTGCAAGTCACGTCGCAGGGCCTGGCCCAGATGGTCGCCGCCATCGCGGCCAGCCACGAGCGGGACGCTGGCGGCCGACCGATCCCACTCGGGCCAGGGCTGTACGGCAGGAGCCGCTTCTATGCGTCGCGCGAATCGTTCCACCTGTTCGCGACATGCAATGTCTGGACCGCCGCCATGCTGCGTGAGGCCGGTGTGCCGGTCCGCCCTGTGCTGTCGCAGACCTCGGGGGCACTGTTCTCACAACTGCGCCGTCATGGCTCGACGCTGCCCGCCGCGCCCTGAACCCGCTGCAGGGTGAGTTACCCGCAGTCGGTGGAGGGACTGCGATGACGCCCATGCATCAGGCGGCCAGAGGCGATCGTCGACCTTTCGCGATCGCTTGCGCCACCGATTCCCAAGGCGCCTCGAATGCTTCTGCGGCAACCGACGTGAAGCCGAAGAAGCCCGATACCAGGATCACAAGTCGTAAGCTGATGCGCCGACAAGACCGGGTGATCGATCCCGTCAGAACGACCCGAACAGCGTGCCGAGTCCAACAACCACCGTCAAAGCGACCAGCGGACACAACACCGCCACCATGAAGACATCGAGATAGGACTGGCGGTGCGTCAGTTTGCAGATCGCCAGCAGGGTGATGACCGCCCCGTTGTGCGGCAAGGCATCCAGTCCACCAGTGGCAATTGACGTGACCCTGTGCAGCAACTCCGGCGCAATGCCCGCGGAGCGGCCCATTTCCAGGTACGTGCTGCCTAAGGCCTGCAAGGCGATGCTCATGCCGCCCGAGGCCGAGCCGGTGATGCCGGCGAGCAAGTTTACCGCGACCGACAGCGAGATCAGCGGGTTGCCCGGCGCGATCCCCAGCACCGCGTCGCGTATGAGTGCGAAGCCGACCAGTGAGGCAACCACCGCGCCGTAGCCGACCTGCGAGGCGGTGTTGAAGATCGGCAGCACGGACGCGCTGGCACCGGCATCCAGGCTCGCCTTGAGATTGGGTAGGCTGCGCCGCGCCAGCACCATCAGCATCAGGTTCGACAACGCCAGCGCGGCGATGATCGCCCAGGTGCCGCGCACCGCGTCGAGCCGCGTGGCGCCGTACAGCGCGCCGGCAAGGTAGCCAGTGTCCAGATGCGGCAGGACCTGCGCGCTGAACAGCCAGTTGAGTGCCACTACCGCCACGATGGGCGCCAGCGCCACGCCGAAGCCCGGCAAAAGCACCAGAGGCGCAGCACCCGCCTGCGGGCCCAACTCGGCCACGTCGTAGCCCTCGCCTTGCGCGTGCGGACGTACGCTGCGATCCAACTGCGCCGGGCCGTCGGACGCAGCGCCGTAGCCCTCCCCCGAGCCAGCCGCGTGGCGGGCACGGTGCATCAGCCACGCCGCACCGAGCAACAGCATCACCGCACCGCCGATCAGCCCGAGTCCGGGCGCCGCGAACGGCGTGGTGCCGAAGTACGGCATCGGAATCGCGTTCTGGATCGCTGGCGTACCGGGCAGCGCCGTCATGGTGAAGGTGAACGCGCCCAGCGCGATCGTCGCCGGCATCAGCCGCTTGGGCACATTGACCGCGCGGAACAGTTCGACCGCGATCGGATACACGGCGAACGCCACCACGAACAGCGACACACCGCCGTAGGTGAGTACCGCGCAGGCAAGCACGACTGCCAGGACGGCGCGGTTCGAGCCCAGCCAGGCGACGATTCGCGTGGCGATCACGCGCGCCGCGCCAGAATCCTCCATCAGCTTTCCGAACACCGCCCCCAGCAGGAACAGCGGGAAGAACAGCGCGACGAACCCCCCCAGCGCCTTCATGAAGACCTGGGTGTAGCTCGCCAGCAAGGGCGCTTCGGGGCTGGCCAGCACGGCCAGCAGCGCCATCAGCGGCGCCAGGATCAGCACGCTGTAGCCCCGGTAGGCCAGGAACATCAACAGCGCGAGCGACAACAGGATGCCGGCGATGCTGGACGTCATGCGGCGGCCTCGTGCAGGCGTCGGAGTGCGAAGTCGGGCATGGTTTGCAGCGATCTACGTCAGGTACGAGTCCAGCACCAACGTGGAGCGGCGCCCCAGGTGCGTGAAGTTGGCTTCGAGCCAAACCTGCGCGGCGCGATGGCCGATGCGGTGCAGGCGCGTCAGGAAGGGCCAGCCGGTGTTGATTTTGCTGCCGGCGCCGAGTTCGGCCAGTTCGGCCTGCGCCTCGATGCGGTGCATGCGCAGCGCCGCGACCTGCGCGAACAGCGGCGCACGGCCACCGGTGGGGGGTTCGCCTTCCTGGCGCAGCAGTTGCTGGAGCAAGGCCAGCGAGCGCAGTTCCTTGACCAGGCTGCTGTTGAAGGTGATCTCGTTGAGGCGGTCGAGGATGTCGGCGGCCGTGGTCGGCAGCGCCTCGCGTCGCGACGGGTTGATCTGCACCAACACCAGGTCGTGCGCCGGGCTTTCGGCGATCAGCGGCAGCAGCGACGGGTTGCCGACATAGCCACCGTCCCAGTAGGCCTCGCCTTTGATCTCGACCGCGCGGAACAGCAGCGGCAGGCAGGCCGACGCCATCACCGCGTCGGCCGACAACTCGACCTGCCGGAACTCCTTCAGCCGGCCGGTGCGGACGTTGGTGGCGGAGACGAACAGGCGCACCTTGTCGCAGGCGCGCACGCGTCCGAAGTCGACCTCGGCCGCGACGATGTCGCGTAGCGGGTTCAGGTCGAGCGGGTTGAACTGGTGCGGCGACATCGTGCGACCGACCCAGTCCAGGTACAGGTGCAGCGGCGAACCCTCGAGCGACCAGTTGCCGAAAAACGCGCCCAACGCATCCGGCACTATCGCGCCGCGCCCAGACGCCTTGCTGACCCGGCTCCAGAAGCGCCGCAATGCCTCACGCGCACCCTTGCGTCCCCCGGACATCAACCCGTCGGCCAGCACCACCGCATTCATCGCGCCGGCACTGGTGCCGCTGATGGCATCGATCTCGATGCGTTCGTCCTCGAGCAGGCGATCCAGTACGCCCCAGGTAAACGCGCCATGCGCGCCGCCGCCTTGGAGAGCGAGTTCGATGTGCTTGACGCGGCGCGATGGCATGCTGCAAGGCTACCGCACGCGGCGGCACAGCCGTTTGTCAGCGCGGCGTCGCAGGCTGACTCCCGGGCGTGGGCGGCTCGTCGCGCTCGGCCGTCCAACCACGCTTTGCGATCACTTGCAGAAGGCGCACCTGTGCGCGAGTCACGCGGCTACGTAGCAGCCGGTTCTTGACCCTCTGGTTTCGACGAGCTCGAAAGGCGACCCCGCACCGACGAGATCAGGTCGATCGGCATCGGGAAGCCACACGGACAGCCGCGCCGTCAGCACGAACAGCAGCCCGATCGCGGCCGCCTGGCGCCCGCCGGCCAGTTGCAGCACCGCCATAGTGAGCCAACGGTCGAGGCCGTGGCGCACCAGTGCCGTGGCGAGTGCAAAGCCACCAACGAACAGATAGATCACGGGGTGCGAAAAGGCTGCCGATCAGTACGAACAGGCCCAACCCGATGCGCAGCGCGTCGGGGGGCGGCGCAATCGCCCAGGCCAGGCCGGACAGCGCTAGGCACAACGCCATCCGGGCAAGCGGGTGCACTACGCGTGCTTCGAGGTCCACACCAGCACATCGCCCACGGATTCGGCCAGGACATGCTAGGTCACACTGCCGAGCAGCAAGTCTTCGGCCATGTTCTGGCCGTGCTTGCCGATGACGATCAAGTCGCAGTCCAGTTCCTGCTCCTGCTCGATGATCGACGGCGAGGCATCGGCGTGGGGGATGCAGGGGGTCCAGTCGGCCGGTCTGAGGCTGGCTGCTGCGGCCAAGGCATTGAGCTGCTGGCTGGCGGCTTGTTGCGCCCGCAGCCGATACCCTTCAATGATGTCCTCGGCCACGCTGGCGTAGCGCAGCTTGCCTTCGAAGGGTACTTCGTACGCGTGCAGGAGCACCAAATGCGCTCCTGGGGCGACGCGCCGCGCCAGATCGAGCAAAGGGGCGGACCATTCCGAGAAGTCCACCGGCACCAGCACCCGGCGGTACGGCTCGTGGGCTCGTTGTTTGACCACCAATAACGGGTGTTTCGACTTTCGCAGCAGGCGCTCGGCGGTGGAACCGAGCACAAACCGGCGCATGAACCCAGCGCCCCGGGCTCCCAGCACCACGAGGTCGGCAGGCATCTCGTCGGCCTGGCGGCTGATCTCCTCCAGCACCGAACCTTGGAGCAGGGCGGATTCGACGGCCACACTGCGGGTGACGCTCAGTTCCCCGGCCATCACGTCCAGCGCCTTGCGGGTCTGCTCGATGAGCGTCTCTTCGACCGCACTGCCCAGCCCCACCAACTGCTGTAACTGGGCCAGTGCGCTGGCGCTGAGTGCGTGCACGAGCCGCAGTCGCGCGCCCGACGTACACGCGAGCCTTGCGGCGCGGTCGGCCGCCTGGCGCGACGGGCTCGAAAAATCAGTCGCAGCCAAGACGTTCTTCAAGGGGGTCATGCGATTTCCTCCTTCGATCTGATCTCTTCGCACAGACTGCGCGCTGCGTAATCCGCGGCATCGTCGAACGGGTTCAACACCCGTGCGACCCCGGCCGCTTCTAGCCCGTCTTTCTCAACTCGCCGTTGCTTTCCCGCGAATCCGGCTGGTTTGCGCTCGCAAGTGCTTGATGCATAACGCATGAGTGGAGCGGAGTGCGTGTAGTGAAGACTTTGGTCGTTGCGC
>JBAQUQ010000321.1:0-5188 GCA_049297615.1 Burkholderiaceae bacterium | reverse complement strand
GGCCATCGGCGGCGCGACGCCGCAGCGCAAACTGCTCGAAGTCGAACGCGCGCAGGGGCGCGGCGAGCGGGTCGGAATGATCGGCGACGGCATCAATGACGCGCCCGTGCTGGCGCGCGCCGACGTCTCGCTCGCCATGGGCGAAGGGGCCCTGCTCGCGCGCGCGAATGCCGACGCGGTGATCGTCTCGAATCGCCTGGCCGATGTGGTGTACGCGCGCGCGCTGGCGCAGCGCACGCTGCGCGTGATCCGCCAGAACATCGTTTGGGCCGCCGCCTACAACGCAGTGTGCGTGCCGCTCGCCCTGTTCGGGGCATTGCCGCCTTGGGCCGCGGGGATGGGCATGGCAGCGAGTTCCCTGCTCGTGGTGAGCAATTCGCTGCGCTTGCAGCGCTGAGGCAGGCGCGACGATGGACATCCTGTATCTGCTGATCCCGCTGTCCGTGCTGGCCATGCTCGGCGTGCTGGGCGTCTTTGCCTGGGCCCTGCACGGCGGCCAGTTCGACGAGATCGAATCCGAAGGTGAGCGCATCTTGCTTGATCCGGATCAAAGCGACGGCTGAGCCGGCCCCGAACAATCGCCGCCATGCCATCGAGCCCCGCCGCGCCATCGGTGTTTCACGACAACACGGTGCGCCTGTTCGCCTATGCGGCCGTGCTCTGGGGCATCGTCGGCATGGCGGTGGGCGTGCTGATCGCCGCGCAACTCACCTGGCCCGAACTCAACTTCGGCGTGCCCTGGCTCAGCTACGGGCGCCTGCGCCCGCTGCACACCAATGCCGTGATCTTCGCCTTCGGCGGCTGCACGCTGTTTGCGACGAGCTACCACGTCGTGCAGCGCACCTGCCAGGCGCCGCTGTTCGCACCAAGACTCGCCGAATTCACGTTCTGGGGCTGGCAGGCGGTGATCGTCGCGGCGGCCGTCTCGCTGCCCCTGGGCTATACGCAAGGCAAGGAATACGCCGAGCTCGAGTGGCCGATCGACATTCTCATCGCCGTCGTCTGGGTGTCCTACGCGATCGTCTTCTTCGGCACGATCGGAGTGCGCAAGGTGCGCCATATCTATGTCGCGAACTGGTTCTTCGGTGCCTTCATCCTCACCGTGGCCATGCTGCACATCGTCAACAGCGCGGCCATTCCTGCCGGCTGGATGAAGAGTTATTCGGTCTACGCCGGAGTGCAGGACGCGATGGTGCAGTGGTGGTACGGCCACAACGCGGTGGGCTTCTTCCTCACGGCGGGCTTCCTCGGGATGATGTACTACTACATTCCCAAGCAGGCGCAGCGGCCGGTGTACAGCTATCGCCTGTCGATCGTGCACTTCTGGGCGCTGATCTTCACGTATATGTGGGCCGGGCCGCACCACCTGCACTACACCGCCCTGCCCGACTGGGCGCAGTCGATCGGCATGTTGTTCTCCCTGGTGCTGCTCGCGCCGAGCTGGGGCGGGATGATCAATGGCATGATGACGCTGTCGGGCGCGTGGCACAAACTGCGCGACGACCCCGTCCTGAAGTTCCTCATCGTCTCGCTGTCGTTCTACGGCATGAGCACGTTCGAGGGGCCGATGATGTCGATCAAGACCGTCAACGCCCTGTCGCACTACACCGACTGGACGGTCGGCCATGTGCACAGCGGCGCGCTCGGTTGGGTCGGCCTGGTGTCGATGGGCTGCCTGTACCACCTGATTCCGCGCATGGTCGGGCGCACCCAGATGCACAGCGTGCGCGCCATCGAGCTGCATTTCTGGGTCTCGACGATCGGCATCGTGCTCTACATCGCAGCGATGTGGATCGCCGGCGTGATGCAGGGTCTGATGTGGCGTGCCGTGAACGCCGACGGAACCTTGGTCTACAGCTTCGTCGAAAGCGTCAAGGCGACCTGGCCGTTCTATCTGATCCGCTTCATCGGCGGCGTGCTCTATCTCGGCGGCATGGCGATCATGGCGTGGAACGTCGTGATGACGGCGCGCGGTGGACGGATCGCACCGATTCCGGTGCCGGCAACGCTCGCCGCGGCGCGTGCCTGAGGCGCGAGGAATCGAAATGAGCGAACCGACCCGAACCACCGGCCACGCACGCATCGAGACCAGCAACCTGCTGATGATCGTATTGATCCTGGCTGTGGTCGCGGTCGGTGGCCTGGTCGAGATCGTGCCGCTGTACTTCCAGCGCTCGACGACCCAGGCCGCCCCCGGCGTCAAGCCGTATACGGCGCTGCAACTCGCCGGGCGCGACGTCTACCTGCGCGAGGGTTGCTACAACTGCCATTCGCAGATGGTGCGGCCCCTGCTCGCCGAGACCTTGCGCTACGGCGCGTATTCCAAGGCGGGAGAGTTCGTCTACGACCATCCGTTCCAGTGGGGCAGCAAACGCACCGGCCCTGACCTGCACCGCGTCGGCGGCAAATACAGCGACGAATGGCAGCGCCTGCACCTGAACAATCCGCGCGATCTGGTGCCCGAATCGAACATGCCCGCCTACCCCTGGCTCGAGAACTCGGCCGTGGCGAGCGACCAGATGGCGCGACGCATGACGGCGCTGCGCCGCGTGGGCGTGCCCTACAGCGACGAGGAAATCGCCAAGGCGGCTGCCGAGACCTCGGGCAAGACCGAACTCGACGCCCTGGTGGCTTACCTGCAAGTGCTCGGCACCGCGGTGAAGTGAACGCAAGCATCACCATGGACCTGAACCTGATCCGCAGCCTCGTCACCGTACTCGCATTCATCGTCTTCATGGCGATCGTCGTGCGCGCCTGGCGCGCGTCGAACCGCGCGAGCCACGCCGAGGCCGCGGCGCTGCCGTTTGCCGATGAGCCTGTGCCCGTGGCGAAATCTTCTTCCACGGGCGACAGGGCAAGTGTCATCCCGGCGCACGCCGGGATCCACCCTTTGCGCACCGCGGTGGATCCCGGCGTGCGCCGGGATGACGGCACACAGGGCGCTGTCGTATGAGCGATTTCACGTCCTCAGGCTGGTCGATCTATGTCGCCGCGGCGACTGTGCTCAGCCTGATCGCCTGTCTGGCGCTCCTGCTCTTCGCCGCACGCCGCAAGGTCGTGATCCGCCCCGACGGCACACCCGACGAGACGACTGGCCACACCTGGGACGTCGATCTGACCGAGTTGAACAACCCGCTGCCGCGCTGGTGGATGTGGTTGTTCGTAATCACGGTGCTGTTCTCGTTTGGATATCTGTGGCTGTATCCGGGGCTGGGCAGCGCGACCGGGTCGCTGGGCTGGACCAGCGCGAACCAGCACAGCGACGAGCAAGGCCGGGCGGCCCAGGCGGCGGCGCCGCTGTACGCGCGGCTCGCGGCACTGACGCCCGAGCAACTCGCGGCCGACCGCCAGGCGATGGGCGTGGGCGAGCGGCTTTTCGTCAACCATTGCGCGACCTGCCATGGGTCGGACGCGCGCGGCAGCAAAGGCTTTCCGAACCTGACCGACAACGACTGGCTGTGGGGCGGCACGCCCGAGGCGATTGCGCAGACGATCTCGAACGGCCGGCAGGGACTGATGCCGCCGATGGCCGCCGCGGTGGGCAGCGCCGCCGACGTGCGCAGAGTCGCCAACTATGTGCTGAGCCTGTCGGGCGGGCCGCACGACAACATCGCCGCGCAGCTCGGCCGCGAGAAGTTCGCCGCTTGCGCTCCCTGCCATGGCGCCAAGGGCGAAGGCAACCCGGCCCTGGGTGCGCCGAACCTGACCGACAAGGTGTGGTTGCACGGTTGGGGCGAGCAGGCGGTGGTGGCGATGATCACGAACGGCAAGACCAATGTCATGCCTGCGCACGCCGAGCGCCTGAGCGCCGAGCAGATCCACGTGCTCGCCGCTTATGTGTGGCAACTGTCGAGGTCGGCGACGAAGGCGGTTCAGTGACGCGGGTGATTCCAATCGCGCCGGCCGAGACCGGCGTGGCGACGACCGCGTGGCTGTACGAAAAGAGCACCAAGCTCTATCCGCGCGCCGTCAGCGGGCCCTTCGCCTTCTGGCGCTGGGCCCTGGTGCTTGCGACGCAACTCGTGTTCTACGGCCTGCCCTGGCTGCAATGGAACGATCGCCAGGCCGTGCTGTTCGACCTGGCGGCGCGCCGTTTCTACATCGGCCCCCTGGTGCTGTACCCGCAGGACTTCATCTACCTGACCGGACTGCTGCTGCTGGCCGCCTACGGCCTGTTCCTCTTCACCGCGGTGGCGGGGCGCCTGTGGTGCGGCTACGCCTGCCCGCAGACGGTGTACACGGAACTCTTCATGGCCATCGAACGCCGTTTCGAAGGCGACCGGGTGCGCCGGCAGAGACTGGACGCCGCGCAGTGGACCTTCGACAAGGTCTGGCGCAAGGGCGGCAAACACGCCGCGTGGATCGCGCTCGCGCTGTGGACCGGTTTCACCTTCGTCGGCTACTTCACACCGATCAAGCAGTTAGGGTCCGAATTGATCCACATTGGAAGCCCGGCTTCGCTGGGATTGGGGGCCTGGGAATGGTTCTGGGTGCTGTTCTACGGATTCGCCACTTGGGGCAATGCCGGCTTCATGCGCGAGCAGGTCTGCAAACACATGTGCCCCTATGCGCGTTTTCAGAGCGCGATGTTCGACCGCGATACGCTCGTCATCGGCTACGACGCGGCACGCGGCGAGCCGCGCAGCGCCCGAGCGCGCCCCAAGGACGCCAAGGGAACGCCAAGGGGCGATTGCGTCGATTGCAATCTGTGCGTGCAGGTGTGTCCGACCGGCATCGACATCCGCAACGGCCTGCAGTACGAATGCATAGGCTGCACGGCGTGCATCGACGCCTGTGACGGCGTGATGGACAGGGTGGGCTCGCCGCGCGGACTGATCCGCTATGCCACCGAAAACGGCATCGCCGGCCTGTGGAGCAAGTCGCAGATGTGGCGCCGCGCCGCCAGGCCGCGCGTCCTGGTTTACGGCGCCATCCTGCTCGTCATCGCCACGGGCCTGGTCGCGAGCCTGGCACTGCGCACGCCGTTCAAGGTCGACGTCGTTCGCGACCGTGGCGCACTCGCGCGCCAAGTCGGCGAAGGCGCAGTCGAAAACAGCTACCGCCTGCAGATCATGAACGCCACCGAGGCGGTGCAGCGTTACCGGGTCGGCGTCGAGGGCCTGCCCGGCGCGGCGCTGGCCTCGAGCGACCAGGTCGAGATCGGCGCGGCGCAGGCGCGCTGGATGCC
>JBAQUQ010000320.1:0-7979 GCA_049297615.1 Burkholderiaceae bacterium | reverse complement strand
CCTGCGGGGGGCTGGAAGAAGGAAAGACAGAACAGCCAAACAGCCGAACTCAGCAGACCGCACTCCGGTCTGACTCACACCAACCGGTCTCCACGAAAGCCGGGGTGGTTCACCTAGCTGGTTCACGGGGGTTCCCCGGGATCCTGATAGCTGCTACCCGGATGGACAATCACGCGATCGCGGCGCGTCTGGGTACTCGGCGCGAAGTGCTCAGCCAGTGGCGCAAGCGCTTCTTCAAACAGCGATCGGCGGGCCTCGAAGAGGGCGCTCGCCCGGGACGCCCCCAGGTCTTTCCCCCCAGAACTCACGGTTGAGATCAAGCCGGTTGTGGGCTGTAGGCGTGTGGGCGAAGGCGCTGGTCAGCGCGGCGGAACTCCAATGCCCGCGTGCCGGCCCTCACCTCGTGCACCGGCTCCAGCGTGCGCACCTGTGCCTCGTTCATGTCGGTCACCATCCCTCGGATGATCGACTGGCCTGGCCGGCGCGCTGCCCCCCAGGCGCCACACCGCCCCGCCCAGACCCTCTGGGCTGCCCTGGCGGAAAACTCCCGGGTCATAGACTGCTGATCCGCCTGGACCCGAGACCGCCAGCCCGCCTTCTCAACGCGCCGTTGCCCTCCTACAGATCGGGCCAATGGGCTCTCGCAAGTGCTTTCTGCATAATGCATGAGTGGAGCGGACAGCTTGTAGTGAGACGCACCCGCAACGAGAAAGCCGCTGCTTAACTAATCTGTCAAGCGGAGGCCATGCAGCGTGCTTCGCACGCTTTCGGTCGCCGCCTACCTCGAACTTTGAGCGGCACAATCACGTTCCGTGATCGACGCGGCTGAACTGAACCGACTCGATGCGCAGCAACTGCGCGAAGTGGTTCAGTCACTGCGGGGCGGCGAGTGCCCAGCAAGGCGAGATCAACCGGCACGAGCGCGAGATCGCCACCAAGCAGGCCACCATCGACAAGCTCAGCCACGAGATGGCCGCGCTCAAGCGGCTGAAGTTCGCCGCCAAGAGCCAAGCCTTCAACGCCGAGCAGCGCAGCTTGCTCGAAGAGACCATTGACTCCGACCTCGCAGCACTGAGCCAGGAACTCCAACGGATCGTCCCCAAGGTGAGCGCCGGAGCCCGAGAAGCAGCAACCCGAGCGCCAGGTGCCGGGCAGGACGTGGCCGGGAAGCTGGACCACCAGCCCGGCGTGTTCACCGTGCAGCGCCACATCCGCGGCAATGGGTCTGTGCCAAGTGCGAGACCGTCATTCAGGCGCCGGTCTGGTTCGATGAGGTGTTGCGTGAAGCGGCAGCCTTGCGAAGCGCCAGCAGTCGTGGCCTCGCGAACCCACACATGGTGAATCGCCGATCGCGATTGTCCAGCTCGAGTCTCGGCTCAGCGCGTGCCGAACTTCGTCTCGAAATCAATGCCCACCTTGCGCAGCAACGGGGTTGGCAAGTCTCCGCCGGTACACACCAGCACCGCTTCGTTGGGCAGGGTCTGCGATGTACCCTCTTGCTCGACGCGCACGCTGTGAGCTTCGATCGCCTGGACCGTCGAGTTCATCATGACTGCCAGCGCTCCAGCCTGGCGCAGCGCCTCGACGCGCACGCGGTTCTTCGCCTTTACGCGCACAAAGGCGGCACTGCGGTACGACAGAGCGACCTCGGTGCCCGGTTGTTCGGCCACCGCAATGGCCGCCTCGAGAGCGCTGTCGCCGCCCCCCACGACCAGCACCTTCATGCCCTGGTACTGGTGCGGGTCGATAAGGCGGTAGACGACCTTGGAATGCTCCTCGCCGGGCACGCCCAACTTGCGCGGGGTGCCGCGCCGTCCCATGGCCAGCAACACCGAGCGGGCTGAATACCTAGCACGATCGGTCTGCACGACAAATCCCTTGTCTTGCCGCTCGATACCGCTCAGGCGCTCCCGGTAGCCAACCTGCAGCCCGCACTTTTGCACCACGCCGGCCCAAAACTCGAGCAACTTCTCCTTGCTCACGTCGCCGAACTTCACCTTGCCGATCAGGGGCAGCTGCACCGGCGCCGTCATGGTGATCTTGTTGCGTGGGTAATGGTAGATGGCACCACCGAGCGAATCCTCCTGCTCGACGATGCGGTAGCGAAGCTTGTGCTGGATCGCCGCCAGGCCCGCCGACAAACCGGCGGGACCGCTGCCGACGATCAACACGTCGAGGTCGTACGAACCGTCGGCGCGCTGCCGGATCGCCTCCATCGCCTGGCGGCCCTGCTCTGCCGCCTTTCGAATCAGGCCCATGCCGCCGAGCTCGCCGGCGATGTAGATGCCAGGGACGTTGGTCTCGAACTCCGGACTGAGGTTGGGCACGTCGACGCCGCGCTTTTCGGTGCCGAACACCAGACTGATCGCCTCCACCGGACACGCCGACAGACAGGCACCGTGCCCGATGCAGGCCGAGGCGTTCTTCAGCACCGCCTTGCCGTTGACGACACCCAGCGCATCTTCCGGGCAGGCACGCACGCAGGAAGCCGAGCCGATACAGCGCGTCGGGTCAATGACCGGGTGCATCGAGGCCGGCTCGGCGAGTCCGGCTTCAATCGATTGCTCGAGTGCCCGCGCGGCATTGTGCTGCGCCCGGCGGCCTCGGCGCATGTAGAGCACGAGCACGAGTATCAGTACCGCGGCATAGACGAGCAGGAAGTTCACGATGACGACAGGGCCTCTCAGAACGCGTTCCAGGGTCCATTCGCCGCGAGCGCCTGACCCCAGATCGAAGTGAACACGCTTCGACCGTAGAAGAACGGCAGACCCCAGACGAAGGTGTCGACGCCCTGCCCGGCCGAACCGCCGAGGTTGGCGAAGCCCACATTGCCGCCGCTGAACAGCACGTCGGCGTTGGCAATCGCCAGGTCTACCGTACCGAGACTGCCGTCGTAACCGACGATCGTGGCCGCCTTGCGAACCACGTTGATCGGGCAATACCAGCCGCCGCTGGAGCCGCTGGAGCTCCTGCAGGCCATGGCGATAGCCGGGTCGTCGAAGAACAGGCCATTCGAGCCGCTGTCGATGTAGGAGCTCGAGAAGGTCTTCGCGTCCACGGAGGTCCCCAGGTACAGGTAGGTCGCACTGGCCGGGTTCGGATCGACCGGGTAGATCTTCGCGCTGAGCGGGATTTGGTTGTTGGTCTGCGTGCCGATGCCGAACACGAGGCGTCCCTTCACCAGCGATGCGCCGAGGTCGGGAATGGCAGGCAGCACGACGACCGAGCCGTTGTTGTTGGCCACGCCGTCGGCGCCGGGCACGAAGGAGGAGATCGGGTTTTGCATCTGCGCCGCCGCCGGCACAGCCGCGGGCACACACGCACCGTTCGGGCATGAGTAGTACAGCGTGTGGCCACCGGAATAGTCGCCGCTCAAGCAGGCGAGACCGCAGTCGTAAGCGATCATGCCGACGCCGAGAATGCCGTTCGCCTGCATGTGCTGCGGCGAGTCCAACAGGCCGCCGTTGGCGGCTGCGACGCAATCGCTGGGCGCTGCGAGTGTCGGCGGGTTGGCGTCGTCGATGATTTGAATCGGCAGGGAAGGCGCCAGCTCGCCGCCGATGCGCACGTCGGCGCGCACGATCGGCCCCCAGACGGCGCCGAGCACAAAGGGGTAGCACTCGGCGGCCGGGCCGGCAGGGGTGCTACTGGCGGCATCGGCGCTCAGCGTCAGCGCCGGCAGCGCAACCGAGGCGACCGTGCTCGCGAAGACACGCAAACCGATCGACCCGGTGTCGAGAAACACGTGGTCGATCGTCACGCACGCCGACGCCGAACCCGGCGCGCAGACCGTGACGCTGACGTAGGGAATGTTCGCGGCCCCCAACGCGAACCCCGAAGCCGGGCCGGTATCGACGACGATCTCGGTGGTGTTCGGCCCGCTCGGCGAATCGATCGTCACAACCGGGCCGGTGAGCCCGCCGCTCAGGCCACCCCCGGTGATCGTCGTCTCGGTCGTGTTGCCACCGCATGAGGACAGCCGCAGCGCCAGTGCGAGCAGCACGCCGACCCACAATGACCTGTATGCCATGGCGTCGCCTAGCGCATCTGCTCGGCACCGAAGCCGACCGGCGTCAATGAGGGCACGTACGCGTACCCCGTGAACGTGTTCAGGTGCGCCGTCGAATGCACGACCAAGTCCTGCGCGCGCAGCACGGCCTGGCGCCGGATACCCGGCCGCTTCAAGGCTTCGGTCGCGGCTGAGGCGTAACCCTCGTGGTAGCTCCCGAGCAAGCCTTCGAGCTTCGGCTTGAGACGCGTGCGCCAGCTGACCGCGAAGACGATGCCCGACGGCGACACGAACTCGCGGATCATTCCCCCGTCGCCGCTGACGCTTTCCTGCACCTGCACGCCGGCGCTCAGGGTCCGCATGGGCTGCACCCGCATCCGCGCTGCGTCGTGCTGGAGCGTCGCGACGGCGCCGCCGAGCACGGCATGGGCCGGTGCCATGATCAGCGTGGCACAGGCGGCGACAGCGCAGCGCGCTGCGCGGGCACGGGCTTGGCACTGGGGCGCGGCCAACCTCATGGCAGCGCGAGCCACCAGCGTATCAACCCGGCTTGTGTCTCCTGGCGCAGGCTCGAGCGCTGCGCGCTGGCTTCGGTAGGGGCAGTAGCGGCCATTCAGAAGAACTCGAAGCGGTAACCAACGTAGAAGAACACCGAGGTCGAGTCGCTTTGGCTGGACGGGCCGTCGGTCTTCGAGCGCTCGACGATACTCTCGCCGAGCACGCTGGCGCGTTTCGAGACCTTGTACGACAGCCGCAGCGCCGGTGCGACGCGCTGCGTCTGGATGCCTAGATTGTCCTTTTGCGTATAGAAGCGCAACGAGGGTTCGAGCGTCATGACGTCGCCACGCAGCCCGGTGAGGTTGCTGTACGAAATCTGGGTTCCCTTCAGGAATGGCGTCGTCAGGACGCTGAGATTGAAGCTGTTTATGTCGCGTGTGGAGTACAGATTGGAGCCGGTCAGCAAGGCCGAGAGCCCGTATTGGGCACCGGTCGACGCAGTGGCCTCGAAGGAGCCTACCGCCGGCAGCGGACCGATCGCGCTGTAGCGCAAGTCGACGCCGAACTGCCAGCGTTCATTCAGCGGGCGCGACATACTCAACAGACCCTGCTTGGCCGTCGCCGACGTGGCACGCGCCGTCGCGAGGACCTCGTCCAACGACATCGTCTGCAGCAGCGTCTTCAGCGACGCGGCGCCGGTGCTGATGAGAGCGTTCGTCAGCTGCAGTGACGGCGCCTTGCGTGCGTCGAGCAACAGCGTGACGGTGGTCTGACCTGGGGCCTGGAAGCTGCCTTGCAGCGAGACCGCGTTCAGCCCGCGGAAGATCGTGTCGTAGTCGAGCAGCGAGTAGGACGAGAAGCGCTCGCCCGAGTAGCGGACTTCAGTACCCACGGCGCGTCGGTTCGTGATGCCTTCGCTGGTCTGATCCAACAGGTACACGTTTCCGCCCCAGTGATCGAGGATGCCATCGGCCTGGACCACGGCCGCCAGCAATCGCTGCGATGCCGCGGACACCAGCGGGCTGGACGGCACACCCCCCATCAGGTCGAACTTGACGCCCTGCCGCAGCGGATAGGTGAGCGACACGCCGTCGAACAGGCCGAGCAGGCCACCGCTGATCGCTGTCTGGCGACCGACGCGAATCGCCAGGCCGCTCTCGTTGCGCTTGTGGTCCAGGTACGCGGCACTGAGCACGCTAGGGTTGCGCGAGCTCGTCTGCAGATTCGTCGAGCCGGTCCCGCGCAGCACGAGCCGGGTCTCCGACTCCGGCGCGGCGAGGCGCCCGCCGAGGTCGACGCTGGTCACGATTGCCGACTCGGTGGTCTTGCTCAAGGTCGACTGGTCGATGCCGGACGCCAGGTTGACGAGCGACTGGGTTCGCGCCCTGCCGCCGAAGTAGTACTGCGCGATCGAACCGTTGTATGTGCTGGACGATGCGGCGCTTTGCCCCGGCTGCTCGCCAGGGCGGGTTCGCGGTGCAGTGGTCGCCTGGCCCAGGTCGAGTGCGGCGAGCCGCTGCGCGACACGCTGCGCGCCTTCGCCGTCCGGGAACAGGCGCAGATACAACTCGTACTCCACCTTGGCACGCGCCGACGCACCGGCCCGCTCCTGCGCCGCGCCGATCAGTTCCTGCGCGTCCATGGACTGGCTGTTCGGCGGCAACAGCAGCAGCTGGTTCAAGCCGTGGACGGCTTCCTCGGCCTTCTGCGCGGCCAGCGCGTCTCGGGCACGGGTCATCAGTTCGCCGGCGCGCTTCTCGATATCGGGGCTGGCGATGACGCTTCGCGGCAGCGCTGCGGCCGCCGCCGGCGAGGCGGTTTCACCTGCGCGCAGACCGACGAACACGATGTCGATGGCCCGTGCCGACGGACCCTGACGCACCCGCACGATCGCTTCGCGCGATAGTTCCAGAGTCAGTTGCCTGACGCGCCGCCCGGTGCCGATTGAATATCTCAGCTTGAAAGCAGGCACCGCACCCGCGCCGTTGAACTCACGCAGCTCTGCTGTCGTTGGGTCGAGCACCGACTCGTCCGCTGCGATGGACTCGAAGGTGATGCGGTACAGGTTGGCAAGTGTGATCGGAGCCTGCTGCACGAAACGGACGGCACCGTTGAACGTGACGCGGGCGAGCACTTCACCACCCTGTTGCGTCACCGTCAGGTCGTCGAGCGTCTGTGCCTGCACGGACCATGCGACCAGGGCGGCGAGCAGGCCGAGCCAAAGCCGCACCACGCCGACGCCTTTGCTGCGGCCAACACCTCTCACGGGCCTGGACTCACGGGAATCGGCCTCGGCCGTGGGCCGGCGCGCAGCTGGCGCGGAATGATTTCGCCATTCGTGATGTGGCAGCTCACGCAGCTCGGCTTGTCGACCTGCGACCGGTATCCCGGCGACAGGTGCGAATAGGTGACGGGCAGCCAACTGAACGTGCGATGGCAGCTGTCGCACGAGCGCATCGTGAAGAAGTGGCTGGTGGACTTGGCCGAGGCCGAGCTGCCGTTGTGGCAAACCTCGCATTGCCCGAGCATTGCGCCCTGATGGTTGAACTGCGCCGGCGTCCACGCGCTCGTGCGGTGGCAGCTGTCGCAGGAGATGCGCGTCACCAGATGCTTGCTCGGCAGTCCCTTCGCGGCCTGACCGTTGTGACACGTCTGGCATTGTCCCGGCGCCACGCCTTGGTGGTTGAACGGACGCGCACCCGACGCGGCGCCGGGATTCAGCCCCAGCACGCTTGGCAGCAGGCGTGGGCTCGACACTGTCACAGCCGAGCGCAGCACCGGACGCATCTTTGCGCCGAAGCTGGAGTACTGCCTGGCGTGGCAGCCCGAGGAGATGCAGTCCTGCCCCACCGTGCGGCCGTTGTGGCTGAACGAGCTCGGGGTCTTGATCGTGACTCCGAACCAGGTGTAGTTGAATTCGTGGCAGCTCATGCAAGTTGCCGCCGCCACGGCGACGTGCGCAGGCGCGTTTTCTTTCATGTTCATTCCCGCGAACGACGTGAACCCCGCCGGTGCGTGGCACTTTTCGCAGGCGACGCTGCCCACTGGCACGTGGGTCTGGGGCGAGGGCACGGTCGGCGAGCCCCCATCCGCCAGCGGCATCGTCTTAGGCTGGTAGGTCAGCGGCGGCGGCGTGGCGCAGGTGGCTTGCGTCGCGCAGCCGGCGAACGGGCCTGCACCCGTTCCCGCCGTGTGACAGGCGGCACAACCGCTGGAGATGCCGGTGTGCAGCGCCGCCATGTTGCTCGTCAAGCCCGCGATCGAGAAGTCGCTGCCGGACACGTGACATGTCGAACAGTTCGGCAGCGTGGTCGGGATATGTCCAGGCGGCTTGGGTTGGCTGTCGAAGAAGCTCGTCCCGGTGTGGCATTGGCTGCAGTCCCCGGCTGCGGGGTGCGCCGCGTCGGCGACGTTGAAGCTGCCGGCCGCGGCGCGCGGGCGGGTCTGGAAGCCCGTGTACTGCGCGCCCACG
>JBAQUQ010000319.1:0-8196 GCA_049297615.1 Burkholderiaceae bacterium | reverse complement strand
TCATCATGCGCGCGCTCAAAGGCCTCGCGGATCTGGTCTCGATCTCGGTCGTGCACTGGCGCATGCTCGAGCAGGGCTGGACCTTCGACGCCGGCCCCGGCGTGATCGCCGACCCGGTTCTCGGCGCCCAGCGGCTGTCGCAGATCTACGTGGCGGCCGAGCCGCGCTACACGGGGCGGGTGACGACGCCGGTGCTGTGGGACAAGCAGCGCGCGACGATCGTGAACAACGAGTCCGCGGAAATCATGCGCATGTTCAACAGCGCCTTCGACGACGTCGGCGCGCACGGCGCGGACTACTACCCGCCGGATCTGCGCGAGCAGATCGACGCGCTGAACGAACGCATCTACACCGACGTCAACGACGGCGTCTACAAGGCCGGCTTCGCCACCACGCAAACCGCCTACGAAGCAGCGATCGGTCCCCTGTTCGACACCCTGGACTGGCTCGAACAGACGCTGTCGCAGCGGCGCTATCTGTGCGGCGAGCGCCTCACCGAGGCCGACATCAGGCTGCTCACGACCCTGCTGCGCTTCGACCTGGTCTACCACTCGCACTTCAAATGCAATCTGCGGCGCATCGCCGACTACCCCAACCTCGACGCGTACACGCGCGATCTCTATCAGCTGCCCGGCATCGCGGCGACCTTCGACGCCCGGCATGTCAAGGGCCACTACTTCGAGAGCCATCGCAGCCTGAACCCGAGCGGCATCGTGCCGCTCGGACCGAAGCTCGACTTCGACCGGCCGCACGACCGCGCGCGCCTCGCGTCCGGCCCGGCGCAAGACCCGACGCCCGCCTAGACCTTCCTAGACCACATAAACCAGGATCGCCACGTAATGGCTCGCACTGCCGGCCATCACGAACAGATGCCAGACGCCGTGCGCGTGCCTGATGCGGTCGTCCAGCGCATAGAAGACGATGCCCACGGTGTAGAACAGGCCTCCGGCGACGACCCAGGCGAAACCGGCCGGCCCCAGGGCGCGGTACAGAGGCAGCAGGGCGACGACCACCGCCCAGCCCATCACGACATAGATCACCACGGAGAGGATGCGCGCCTTGCTGCGCGTCCACAGCTCCTGCAGGCTGCCGAGCAAGGCCAGGCCCCAGACCACGCCGAACAGCGACCAGCCCCAGGCGCCGCGCAGCGACACCAGGCAGAACGGCGTGTAGCTGCCGGCGATGAGCAGGTAAATGCCCTGGTGGTCGAGCTTTTGGAGGACCCTCTTGGCGCGCCCGCGCAGGCTGTGGTACAGCACGGAAAAGCTGTACAGCATGACCAGGGTCAGGCCGTAGATCGAAACGCTCACCACCTTCCACGCATCGCCGCTCAGCGCGGCCAGCACGACGAGCAGCACGGCTCCGGCCAGGGCCAGGGCGGCCGCGACGAGATGCGTGATGGCGTTGAACCTCTCGCCTGGGTACATGGACTGGTCTCGATCGGCGATGCAGGCAACCGTGCACGGCGGCGCCCTCTCAGCGCTCGAGCTCGTCGCGCCGGATGCCCAACTGCCTGATCAGCCGCGACAAATAGGGCTGTGTCACGCCGATCTGCTGCGCCGCGCGCGTTTGGTGGCCGCCGGCTTGTTCGAGCGCACGCGACACGATCAGACGCCGCGCGGCCGTCACGGCGTCGTTGTAGCTGAGCGAGAACAAATCCTCGACGTCGTCCACCGAGCGATTCACCGGGGTGTCGCCGGCCATCAGTTCCTCCGGCAGGTCGCACAGCTCCACCGTGTCGCCGGCCATCAGCACGCAACGCTCCATCACGTTCGACAGTTCGCGCACATTGCCGGGCCACGCGTAGCGCAGCAAGGCCTGCGCCACCGCGGGCGCCAAGCTCGGCGGAGTTCGTCCGGACTCGGCGGCATGCTTGTCGAGCAGCCACCCCGCGAGCATCAGGATTTCGCCGGGCCGCTCGCGCAGCGGCGGGATCTTGATGCTGATCACCTTGAGCCGGTAGTACAGGTCGGCGCGAAAGTTTCCGGCGCGGATCGCCGCCGGAAGGTCGCTGTTCGTGGCAGCGACAAGCCGGATGTCGGCGCGCTGGGTTCGGTCGCTGCCCAGGCGTTCGTACTCCTTTTCCTGCAACACGCGCAGGAGCTTGGCCTGCACCTCGGGCGGCAGCTCGCCGATCTCGTCGAGAAACAAGGTGCCGCCGCTCGCCGACTCGAGGCGGCCCGGCCGCGCCCGATCGGCGCCGGTGAACGAGCCTTTTTCGTGTCCGAAGAGTTCGCTTTCGAGCAGCTCGCCTTTGAGCACCGCGCAATTGACGGCGACGAAGGTGCGCTCGCGGCGCGTACTGTGCTGGTGGATCGCGCGCGCGATCACTTCCTTGCCGGTGCCCGTTTCGCCGAGCAGGAGCACCGTCGCCGTGCTCGGCGCGACACGCTGCACCGTCTCGGCGATGCGCGCCATCGCCGGGTCCGACCCGCGCACCCAGAGGTGCCTGCGGTCGATCTCGCTGCGCAGGCTTTGCACCTGGGTCTTCAGGCCGCGAGTCTCCAGCGCGCGTGCCACCACCACCTGGATCGTGGCGGCGTCGAACGGCTTGGCGATGAAGTCGTAGGCACCGGCGCGCAGCGCGTGCACGGCTTTGCCCAGGTCGCCATGCGCGGTGATCACGATCACCAGGGGCGCGCCCGTCATGCCGCGCAGACTGTCGAGTACCGCCAGGCCGTCCATGCGCGGCATTTCCAGATCGAGCAGCAAGAGATCGGCGTTCTCGGCCCGGCGCAGCGCTTCGACGCCGTCCAGCACATGTTCGACGTCGTGGCCGAGATCCTTCAGGCGATCGCGCAGGATGCGGCCGATGTTCGGGTCGTCGTCGGCGATGACGATGCGGCTCACTGGTGCACCCTCGCGCTTCGCGCGGTCCCGCCAAGCGGGACGGAGCGCCCCCTTCGGAACGGCCGGGCGGGAGCGCTCATATTGCGTTCCCTATCGCGGGCAGGGTCAGGGTGAACCTGCTGCCGCGCCCTATCGCGCTGTCCAGCGTGATATCGCCGCCGTGCAGCCGCGCCAGATTGCGCGCGATCGCCAGGCCCAGGCCGCTGCCGGCTGTGGCGTGCGCCGAACGGCCACGAAAGAAGCGCTCGAACAGGCGCGGTGCGTCGGCGGCGGCGACGCCCGGCCCCTCGTCCTCGACGGTCACGCGCAAGGTGTCGCCGCCATTGGCGATCTTCAGGCGCACCGCACAACGCGGCGGGCTGAATTTGACGGCGTTGTCCACCAGGTTGATCAGAACCTGCTTGATTTTGTCGGTATCGCCGACGACCGATGCGCTGCCGCCTTCGAGTTCGAGTTTGATCGCCTTGGCCTCGGCGGCGGGCGCCAAGAGCAGCAAGACCTCCTCGGCCAAGTCGCGCACGGCCACCGGCTCGCGCCGCAGGCCGGCTTGGCCGGCCTCGGTCCGCCCCCATTCCAGCAGGCCATTGACGACCCGGATCAGCCGAGCGCTGTCGTGCTCGATCATCTCGACGTATTCATGCTGTTGTCGCGTCAGGCCGCCGGCCAGCCCGTCGCGCAGGTTCTGCGCCGAACCGAAAATTCCGGTGAGCGGCGTGCGCAATTCATGCGACACGTTGGACAGCAGCTCCGAACGCAGCTTGTCCAGCTCGAGCAGCTCGAGATTGGCGGCGGCCATGCGCACATTGGCATTGCGCAGTTCGGCAGTGCGTTCGTCGACCAGTCCCGACAGATTGCTGTTCTGCTGTTCGATGACGATTTGCTTGGCGCGCAGTTCCTGGGTCAGTTCCATCAGCCGGTATTGGCCGTGGATCAAGTCGTCGGTGCGCTTGTGATTCACCATGCCCTGCCAGACCACGACGCCCAATAACAAACCGACCACCAGGGTCTGGGGCCAACCCGGCGGCACCAGGAGCAGGGTCAACATCAGCACCACAAGTGCAAAGCTCATGCCATTGGACTGCCAGGCGTGGCACTGCTTGAGCTGCAGCGTGCAGACCGTGCAGCGGCCGTAGGGCTGGACCCGGACGTTGCGCCTAAGCAGGCAGTTGTGGTTGATCCGGCCCTTCGTCGCGGGCGATGGGGATATCACCGAAATCATCGCAATCCCTCCTCAACCAGCCGCGCCTGACCACCCAATCGCGTCCGAGCACGTAGAACCAGCAGCCGGCGCAGAAGCCCAGCGTCGGCGCCATGACAAACGAAGCCGTCGGAATCGCCAGCACGATGAAACCGGCAGCCTCGTAACCGGACCAGACCAGGGCGATGCCCGCGCTCTGCGCCAGGACCGAGATCGCGCTCGCGCCGCGCACGCCACCGAGATCGAAATACAAGTCGCCGATGCGGTGCTCCGCATGGGCTCGCACGACCCGTGCCACCACCTGCGCCACCGGCGCCCAGCGCGGCGACAGCGCCTGAAGCAGGGTCAGGAAGAGCGTTACATACGCGAAGCGTACGTCCTGCGCGAAGATCGCCGCCACCATGAAGCCCGCTTCGGCCAGACGCTGCACGCGCATGGCGGGGCCGAACTGGAGCGCGCGATCGAGATCGTCGGCGCGCAGTGCGGTGGACGCTGGCTCGGTGCCCGGCACGGTCTCTCTGTCTTGAAATCGGCTGACTCTCAGTTTAGGCGATGCCTCGTCTCGCCGCGACGACGATCTTCATGTCCACAAAGACATGTCCCATGTCCATTGCGGCATGGCAGAAAGTGCACTGCGCAGCCGCCGTCCAGCCCCAGTTCCTGGACGCAGCGCCGTCAAGCGCAACACGCAGGCCTTGGCACGGCCTGTGCATTGGCGTTGCGCCAAACCCCTACCGAGGACAGACCCATGAACAGCTTCAGAATCATCACGGCATCGACGATCTTCGCCCTGGGAATCGCCCTGCTCCCCGGCGCCATGGCCCAGCAAACGACAGGCGCCGGCAAAGCGCCTCTCTACGATCGATTGGGCGGGCTGAGGGGCATCGCCGTGGTGGTCGACGACTTCATCGACCGCCTGGTGGTGAACAAGACCCTGAACAAGAACCCGGCCATCGACGCCGGCCGCAAGAGCGCGCCCGCTCCCTACCTGAAGTTCCAGGTCGCCCAGCTCGTCTGCGAAGCCACCGGCGGGCCCTGCAAGTACGCCGGCAGGGACATGAAGACCTCGCACGCACACCTGAACATCTCCGAGAAAGAGTGGGCTGTCATGGCCGCGGAGTTCAAGAAGTCCCTGGACAAGTTCAAGGTTCCCGCTGCCGAGCAAAACGAGCTGTTCGACATCGTCGGCAAGACCAAGGCCGATATCGTCCTGCGCAAGGGCTGACTCGAGCCCCGGGCGCCGAAGCTGCAGCCATCCGTCCTTCAGACACGAGAAGAGGCTAGCGTGATCGGCCTGCGAATCTTGCTCGTTGCGGTAGTGCTGGCTGTGGCCGCCATTGCGCGACCGCTTCGTCGTGATTCATTCCTGTGGTCCTGAGCGTCGCGGTGGATGGTCCGTGTTGCGTGTCGCCCATGTCGCGACCAACCCGATCCCCAACCCATGGAGAAGCCCATCATGCTTGCACAAGTCAACCGCGCCGAACTCGAATCCAAGGTCCAGGCGATGTACCGCGACGTTGCCGAGAACCCGCACGGCGAGTTCCACTTCGAGATGGGCCGGGCGATGGCCGAACGGCTGGGTTACTTGCCCGCCGACCTCGATCGGATTCCGCGCGAAGCGATCGACTCGTTTGCCGGCGTGGGTTACTACTTCCACCTCGTCGACGACATGGAAGGCGCCCGCGTCCTCGACCTGGGCAGCGGCTCGGGCATGGACAGTTTCATCGCCAGCTTGAAGACCGGCGCCAAGGGCAGCGTCACCGGCCTGGACATGACCGACGCGCAACTCGCCAAGGCGCAGGCGCTGCGCCAGCGCGATGGCTTCGCCAATGTCAGCTACGTCAAGGGTTACATCGACGCCGCGCCGTTCGAGGATGGCAGCTTCGACGTCGTGATCAGCAACGGCGTGATCAACCTGGCGGTCGACAAGGTCAAGGTGTTCAAGGAAGTCGCGCGCCTGCTGCGGCCCGGCGGGCGCCTGGCGATCGCCGACATCGTGACCGACGTGGAGCTGCCGGAGGCGATTTCGTGCAACGCGACGCTGTGGGCGGCGTGCATCGGCGGCGCCTGGCAGCAAGACAGCTACCGGCAGGCGATCCGCGCCGCCGGCCTGGAGATCGTCGCCGAGCAGACCAATGAGCAATACCGGTTCCTGTCGGACAACGCCCAGGGCGCGACCAAGAAGTTCGGTGTCAAGAGCGTCTCGCTGCGCGCTGACAAGGTCTGAACTCACACCAAGACTGTGCAAACCAGACTTCTGGTCGCGCGAGCGCGTCGGCGAAATTCCTCGGGCTCGCGCCGCATCTGTGCCCGATTCGTCTAGTTTCATGTGAGCCAACTTCCAAGGAGTGTGCGATGCAAACCCTGACCCCCGAAATGGAAAGCCTGAAGGGCCGGCTGAAGAGTACCTGGTCGGCCGGCGACTTCGGCCGGATCGCCAAGTCCTACGCGCCCGGTGCGGCGGACTTCATATCGCGCCTGGCCCTTCAGCCCGGCCAGCTTGTGCTCGATGTCGCCTGTGGCACAGGCAATCTCGCGTTTCCCGCAGCTCGAGCCGGCGCGCAGGTGATCGGCATCGACATCGCGCCGAACCTGGTCGAACAGGCGCGCCAACGGGCTGCGGCAGAAAAGCTCCGGATCGAGTTCGAAGAGGGCGACGCCGAGAAGCTGCCCTACGAGAACGCTTGTTTCGATGTGGTCGTCAGCATGTTCGGCGCGATGTTCACCCCGCGTCCGGATGTGGCGGCGGCAGAGCTGCTGCGCGTGACGCGCCCCGGCGGCACGATCGCGATGGCCAACTGGACACCGGGCAGCTTCATCGGCCAGATGTTCAAGGCGATCGGCGCACTGGTGCCGCCACCGCCGATCATGCCGTCGCCGCTGCTGTGGGGCATTGAAGCGAAGCTGCGCGAGCGCTTCGGTGAAGGCATTTCCGAATTGCGTGTGCAACCCGTGTTGATGGCGTTGCGCTTCGACGAACTCGGGCCGGCGCAGGTGGTCGAGTTCTGGCGCCAGTACTACGGGCCCACGCAGCGCGCCTTCGAGGCGCTGGCCGCGGACCCCGGCAAACAAGCGGCGCTGCGCAGCGCGCTGGAACAGTTGTGGACGACGCACAACCGCGCCCCCGCCGGCAACACCCTGGTCGAGTCGGAGTACCTGGAGGTGCGGGCCGTGAGGTCGGCTTGATCCTGCGCAGGTCTATCGTTCGATCGGCAGTCCCGCGTGGCGCCACTCGGGCAAGCCGGCCTCGAGGCGCCGCGCCTTGAGGCCTCGATGGCGCAGCAACTGGACCGCGTCGTAGGACATCACACAGTACGGCCCGCGGCAGTAGGCGACGACCAGCCTGCGCTTGGGCAACTCGCCCAGGCGCTTCTGCAGTTCGTGGACCGGGATGTTGACCGCGCCGGGCAGGTGGCCGGCTGCGTACTCCTCGGGTGGCCGAACGTCGAGCACGGTGACGAGGCCTTTGCGCGCCCGCTCCAACAGCTCCTGGGCCGGCACCGGTTCCAGGGCGTCCTTCGACGCGAAATAAAGCCTGACGATGCGCTCGACGTCGGCCAGATGCACCTCGCCGACCTTGCCCAGCGCCTCGAGCAAGCCCACCACCGCATCACCGGCCAACTGGTAGAAGACGTACTGGCCCTCCTTGCGGCCGGCCACCAGCCCCGCCTGGCGCAGCTTCTGCAGATGCTGCGAGGTGTTGGCCACAGTCACGCCCGTCATCGTCGCGAGCTGATCGACGCTGCGTTCACCCTGCGCGAGCAGTTCGAGGAATTCGAGCCGCGTGCCGCTCGACAGGGCGGTGCCGATGCGGGCGAGTTGCTGGAACAGTTCGCGTTTCGGGTTTTGCATGGGTTTCTTGCACGAGTTCTTGCATTGACATGCCCGGCTTCGGGGTCTACTATTCAAGTGATCGATTGAATAAGCGACTCAGCGATTCCAACCTCAATATACCAGCAGAAGGGCTCGTCACGCCATGACCAGCAACAGTGCGATCGCCTACGAGCCGCTGATCCGGCTCGGCGTGTTCCTGCTCATCTTCCTCGCCATGGCGCTGTGGGAGGTGCTGGCGCCGCGGCGCCAACAAGGCTTCGGCCGCCGCACGCGCTGGCCGCACAACCTCGGCCTGCTGCTGGTGGACCTTGCGC